>NZ_CAJODJ010000011.1:0-149953 GCF_905233225.1 Methanobrevibacter sp. UBA212 | reverse complement strand
CTACAATTATCAAATAAAGAAACAAAACTCAAAAATACAATTTACAACATCTATCGATCAACTCAGATTCAATAAAAAAGAGGATTTCTACAAAGCCAAAAAAATAATTAAATATCCATTAAATCCCAAAATAATCTAAAAAACTTTTCATTTGGGCAAGGGATGTTTCAACACTGCCCCTAATGACATTTGCAAAGGGACACAGCACCTCACAAGTGACTGCAGGAATTTTTTTCAGATTGCAAACGTCCTCAACCGCTCCCTTATAAGAAGAACCCGCAAAATCAAAGGATATGACTTCAGAACCGACATTTCGAGATATGTAATTTGCTATCAGATAGCTTTCGGGAGAGGGAGACTTTGATGAAAATACAGATTCTATACCGGGATTTGCATTGAAAGCTGTTGAATGAAAGTCCCCTACAAAATTGATTGTAAGATTCTCAGCCGCCTGAACAATCAGATTGCTTAAGGAGTTCTTAATATGGGCTGAGCGGTTCAGATCCATATCATTGAATGTCCTCTCATTGTACATTGTTGATTTGGGTGATGCGAATGGGATGAAATATAGCGTATTTTTCAAATCAACATCAAGCAACTCATTTACCAGTTTCACATTGGCAATTTGCGGAGATAGCTCGTTTCCATGAATTCCTGACAATATCAAAATCTTATTGCCGCCATCGCCCAATTTAAAAATAGGAGTTCCGTAAGTGCATTTTTCAAGGATGAATTGAGTCAATCGGTTTAATTCCAATTTTCCAAAAAGATTTCTGTTTCGTGAAATGTATCCTCCTGAAAAATCACATACATATGACATTTCCAGATTGCCGAATTCCCCAATTTTTTCAAAATGCATAATTAAATATACAGTGAAACTCTTATTTAAAAATAAGTATGAAAATGAAGAAATATATTAAAAACCTGATAACACTTATCAATTACGAAAGAGACGCTGAAATTGACCTTATGACACGTGAAATAAGCACAATGTCAGGTCAGAAAAGGGAAGAGCTCGGAAGAGCAATAAATAAAGTGAAAGGAAAAAGCCTGGGCAAGGAATTGGGCTTGCAGATTGTTCAATTCGGAAGGTCAGAGGTAATCGATACCGAAATACCCGTTGGAGACATGGTGCTGATCAGTACCGACAATCCACTTAGAAGCGATTTGACAGGTACCGTTACAGAAAAGGGAGCCAGATTCATCAAGGTTGCCTTTGACAAGAGAGTTCCAAAATGGGCAATTAAAAAGAAAGTCAGGATTGACCTGTATGCCAACGACATAACCTTCAGGAGAATGGAAGACAATCTGAATCATTTAAGTTTGAAGGGCAAAAATGCCTTGGAATACATTTTGAATGAGAGAAATCCGAAAAAGAATCGGGATGTGCCATATATCTCATATATTGATGAAAATCTCAACGATTCACAAAAGAAGGCTATTGAAAACGCACTTTCGTGTGAAAATTTCTTCCTGATACACGGACCTTTCGGAACAGGAAAAACAAGGACACTGGTTGAATTAATCTCACAGGAAACAAGACAAGGCCATAAGGTATTGGCGACAGCAGAAAGCAACGCTGCAGTTGACAACATCCTGGAAAGGCTGATGGACAACAAAAAGCTGACATTGACAAGGCTCGGACATCCCCAAAGGGTTTCAAAGCACAACATCACGCAGACCCTGGCATACAAGGTTGAAAATCATAAGCTGAACAAGAAGATTAAAAAAATCCACAAAAAGATTGACAACATGATTGAAAAGCGCAAGGTCCACACAAAGCCGACTCCACAGTACCGAAGAGGCTATGGCGATTATGACATTCTCCATATGGCATCTAAAGGAAAGGGAGGACGTGGAATAAGCTCTGAGAAAATGAAATCAATGGCAAAATGGATTGAAATCAATCAGGAAATCGATGAGGCCCATGATGAAATCAAACGGATTGAAAACAGGATGATTAAAGACATCGTCGACTCAAGCGATGTGATACTTGCCACAAACTCATCATCTGCGCTTGAGGCCATTGCACGAGTCAAATTTGATGTTGCAGTCATTGATGAAGCTTCACAGGCCACAATTCCAAGCGTGCTGATTCCGATTGCAAAAGCCCACAGGTTCATTCTTGCGGGAGACCACAAGCAGCTTCCTCCAACCATAATCAGTGACAGGGCAGAAGCACTATCCAAAACACTGTTTGAAGAGCTGATTCGCATTTATCCATTCAAATCACAATTATTGGATATTCAATACCGTATGAACAGCCTGCTCATGAAGTTTCCAAACGAAGAGTTTTACGATAACGGTTTGAAAAGCGATTCGAGTGTCGATGACATAAAAATCAGAGACATTTTGGATTCCCATCAGGATGAAGAGGCACTGCTCTTCATTGACACATCTGACATTGCAGACAACAGGGAAAGGCACCTGAAAGATTCCAAATCAATTGTCAATGAGATAGAAGCCGAAATTGCAATAAGAATTGCCGACGATTATCTGAGTGACGGCGTGAACGAATCAGATATCGGAATAATCAGCCCATATGCCGATCAGGTCAAGATAATTCAGGAAAACACTGAAATTGAAGTCAAAACCGTCGACGGTTTCCAGGGAAGGGAAAAGGAAATCATCATAATTTCAACGGTCAGAAGCAATGACAATGGAAATATAGGATTTTTAAGTGATTTGAGAAGATTGAATGTTGCAATAACCCGTGCCAAACGTAAGCTAATCATTATAGGAAATAAAGACACCTTAATAACAAATCCAACATATGAAAGACTGATTAATTTCTGTGAAGATGAAAACTTGCTGGAAAAAGTTTAGGTATACCTAAACTTTATATAGTATGAAAACCTAACTATAATCAAGGATGAAACACATTCCTCCATACTCTTAATTGAGGTGTCCTTATCCAAATACACATTAACTTCAACCTCAATTATTTTATCCTCAATTAAGAGTTTTCTTCTGTCAACTTTTTTTAGAAAATTATTAAATACTATTAAAAATATAATTATTATTGAATATTCATTCTTATTACGGTGATTATTATGACTGATAAAGTAGTTTTAGCATTCAGCGGAGGTTTAGACACCTCTGTCTGCGTTAAATTATTAGAAGAAAAATATGACTATGAAGTAATTACTGCATGTGTAGATGTAGGGCAAGGCGAAGAAGAAATGGAAAAAGCAAAAACCATGGCCGCAAAAATCGGCGGGCTCAAACACTACAATATAGACGCCAAAGAAGAATTCGCAAACGAATACATCTCACGTGGAATAAAAGCAAATGCAGAATACGAAGGATATCCATTAAGCACCGCTCTTGCAAGACCATTAATTGCACAAAAAATCATAGAAGTAGCTGAAAAAGAAGGGGCAGTTGCAATTGCACACGGATGTACCGGAAAAGGAAATGACCAGTTCAGATTCGAAGCTGTCATTCTTGCAATGTCTGATTTGGACATTATCGCACCAATCAGAGAAATGAATCTGACAAGAACTGAAGAAAAGGCATATGCAGAATCCAAAGGAATCGAATTAAGCTACGATAAAATTTACAGTATTGACGAAAACCTCTGGGGAAGAGCAATTGAGGGAGACGTATTGGAAGACCCTGCAAACGAACCTCCTGAAGACATCTACGAATGGACCAAATCCTGGGAAGATGCAAACGACGAACCTGAAAAGGTATCCATCGAATTTGAAGAAGGTATTCCAATAGCCATAAACGGTGAAATGATGCCATTGGTCCAATTGATTGAAAAGGCAAATGAAATTGCCGGAAACAATGCTCTCGGCAGAGTGGACACAATCGAAAACCGAATGATCGGTCTTAAAAGCAGAGAAATCTATGAAACCCCTGGTGCAAAATTGTTAATCGCTGCACACCAAGCCTTAGAGGAATTGGTATTGACAACCGATGAGCTAAGATTTGCAGAATACGTGTCAACATTATATGCTGATTTGGTCTACGGAGCACTCTGGCAGGAACCATTAAGAGAAGACCTGGACCAAGCAATCGACAAGATGCAAGAAAGAGTAAGTGGAGAAGTCGTAATGAAATTATTCAAAGGTTCAATCCAACCTATTATCAGAAAATCTCCATTCAGCATACACAGCATCGAACAAATTACATTTGAAGACAAGGAAACCGAGCAAAGCGAAGTTGAAGGTATGATTAAATACCACGGTCTTCAAGCTGCAAATTACCAAAAATTAAACAGATAGCTTTACGCTATCATTCTACTTCTTTTTTTGAACCGCTTCACTGAAATATTCATTGAAAAATCCACGGTTATACTCAAACAGCTGCTTAAAGCTGGAATCTATTATATACATTACACACCAATCGTCCATATCACGTATTCCACGTCCATAAGCCTGCATCAATGCCATTACAGTCTGGTAGTAGAACCATTTTGGATCAAGGTCCCTTCTGTACTTGACCTGCTCATTTAACTGAGGATAAGGAATCTTAAAAACAATTTGGAAGCGACACAAATCGCCCTTGAAGTCCACGCCATCCTTTATGGAAGCCCCGATAAGAACCAGATTCTCCTTTGATTGTGTAAAGTCCTTTAGAACGACATTCCTGTCACTGCCACCAACAAACACCAGGGGATAATCCTTCAGCTGTTCCATAATCCAGAATGCCTGTTCATTGCTTGAGGTGTGGATAACACCCTTTTCGTTTGAGTGCTTATCCAAAAGCTCCCTGATTTTTTTGATGGCCCTCGGATTTTTCCAGTTTGGAATCTTTCCCCTTCTTTTGCCACTCATCCTGCCTACAAAATCAGTATAGATTGGCCTGTTGGCCACATCAAAAGGAGACTTCTCATAAATATAATAAGTCTCATCAGGATTGATATTATTCCACTCGCAGAACTTATCCTTGCTTCCCAGAGTCCCTGTCAGGAATATGCAGACATTGCCCATGCTTAAAAGATTTTGGGTATCATCAACAACGGAATATGGCTTGAATTCCGCTGATATATCCATCTGATTGCTTAATATGCTATCTTTAGTAGGCAAATCAATAATCAGCTCATTGTGTGTCAGACCCAAAGAGATTGAAGCGAAGGATTTCATGTCCTGCTCCAGATTCTGCTTTTCAACATAGTCAAAATTGGAATACTTTGAAGGGTCGCTTTCAAACTCATCCAAGCTGACCTGAACCGTTTTGTTGGCATCTCCCTCAATTTTCTTGATTCTCTTTTTGCATTCATTAATAAGATCATCGCACAGCCTTGTCCAGTACTCGGGATTTCTTTTCAAATCATTGATTGATTTGGTTCCATGCATTATCGGCTCGAAAATATCAATACCGAACTTGGTTGATATGTATTCACGGTCAAGCTCTGAAGATGACAGCATAAGCATCTTGCGCTCCAGGTTATGGGCCTCGTCCAGAATCAGCAATTCTCTTGAATCCAAAAGAGGATTGGCTACGCCTGCATAGTACAGAAAATCATAGTTTGTAATGACATTTTTGGCATCCTGAGCCTTTTTGAATGCCTTTTGGAATCTGCAGGTGCTGCATCTTCTTAGATTATACTCTGCCTTGATACAGAAGTCACAATATCCCTTATAGTTACATTTATAGTTTCCACGACCTTTTATTTCAACTAGCATGCCTCCAAAATCATCAAGATATTGTTCCTGGAGCTGTTTTGTCATCGTAAGAATGTAGGAATCATCATACATGTTGGCAAGGGTTGTGGCGATTGCGCTTTTACCGATTCCAGTTCCCGCCTCAAGGATTATGTATTTAAAGCCTTTTTTAATTGCGAAATTGATTTCATTGATTAACCTAATCTGGCTGTTTCTGGGATTGTACTTCGGCAGGGACCAGTAAACCATCCAATCAAGATTTGAATCATTGTTTTCCATGAAAATGCCTCGCAATTTTAATAACAAGTTAATACTATTATTATATGAAATATCATATTTAAAAGTTTATTTGTGAATCTAGGGAAAAATTAATATTGATTAATAACATACATAACAATATGTCTAAAATTAGCCAATTACAAGAAATCATCGACACATCAGACAATATAGTATTCTTTGGAGGCGCAGGAGTTTCAACGGAAAGTGGAATACCGGATTTCAGGTCTGAAAGCGGAATTTTCAAAAGTTTGGAAAAATATGGCGACACTCCGGAAAACCTTGTTTCACACACATATTATATGGACCATACAGAGGAGTTTTTTGCATATTACAAAGACAATCTTGTTTTCAGGGATGCTAAACCCAATTCTGCCCATTTAAAGTTAGCGGAATTGGAAAATGCAGGAAAGCTTAAAGCAGTAATCACCCAAAACATAGACGGCCTACATCAAAAGGCAGGAAGCAGAGAAGTTTTGGAGCTTCACGGGTCCATACACAGGAACTATTGTCAGATTTGCGGTAAGGAATATTCATTGGATTACATTTTAGAAAGCGACGGCATTCCAAAGTGCGAATGTGGCGGAATTGTAAAGCCTGATGTCGTATTATACGAAGAACCGTTGAACAATGCAGTTTTAAGCTTTGCGATCGATTATATCCAAAATGCTGAAACATTAATCATCGGCGGAACCTCACTTGTCGTCTATCCTGCCGCAGGACTGATAAACTACTTCAACGGAAAAAATCTAGTGCTGATCAACAAAAGCGAGACACCATATGATGATGCCGCAAGTCTAGTCATCAACGATGCCATCGGCGAGACTCTCTCCCAAATCAAAATCCAGTGATTCAGCAATCAGTTCTATGCCGGAAAGTTGATTGTCGCAGCGATAGACCAGTATTTCAACTCCCGCATCATATGCATCATTTAAGGTTTGGCTGAACACAGGGTCATTTTCCCAATTCGGCCTGAAGAATTTTCCGATAGGATGCTGTATCAGGAAAAACACCGCACACCGGTTTCCATCCTTTTTGAGTTTAATCAGCTCTTTCAAATGTTTTGCACCCCTTTCAGTTGGAGCATCGGGAAATCTTGCCTCCCCATCAACAATCAATGTCACGCCCTTGACCTCAACATAACATTCCTCTTTTTCATTAGCCAAGTATATATCTATCCGTGAGTTGTCGACTGTCTTTTCCCTTTGGTGATGATTATAGCCTGCAAGCTCTTTTATTTTGCCATTCGTGATTGCATCATATACTATGCTATTGGCTTGCTGTGAGTAAAGTGATACCAACACTCCCTTGTTCTCAACGAAGTGCAGGGAAAACTTTGTCTTGCGGTTAGGATTGTCGGAAGGCTTAAGCCAGACCACTGCATCTTCGACCAAAAGCTCCCTGCACCTGCCTGTATTTGGCACATGTGCAATCTCCAAACTGCCATCCACCTCAACTTCGGCAATGAACCTGTTCGGACGGTTCTTAAAGATTCCCTTAACGTAATCCATCCCTAATCACACCGCCTATGTAGGATACCAGATCTGTTGCCGAAAATCCGTTTCCCTTAACGTCGAATGCCCTTTCACCGGCAAGGCCGTTGATGAAAACTCCGAGGCATGCACAGTCAAACGGATCCAAATCCTGTGTAAGCAAGCTTGCACATATTCCTGACAGTGCATCACCTGTTCCTCCAACAGTCATACCGGCATTTCCTGACTTATTGATTCTGAAACGGGTGTTCTGTAAAATCAAATCATACTGGCCCTTAACGATTACAGTCCCCTTGATTTGGCGAGTGATTTGCTGAAACTCAGTGATGTTTTCATCGACCCTCTTAAAGTCATATGAGTCGATGTCAAGCTTTAAATCGTTATTGATGTTGAAAAATGATTTGAACTCAAAAATATGCGGTGTCAATATGACGTCTTCACGGTTTTTGATCAATTTCAATTCGACCTGCTTTAATGCATCAGCATCCAAAACAATTGGTTTTTTGATTTTTGCAACAAGCACATTGAATAGCTTTGAAGTTTCCTCATCAATTCCGGCACCGGGACCCATCAAAACGCAATCGACATTATCCGCCAATTCCAATATATCTCCGGAATGATTTAATGACAGGTTATCCTCTTCCAGAGACTTTACAATCAAATCGGGAGATGTTGACTTGATGGCCTCAGCTGACTTTTCAGGTGTTGCGACATATACCAAATCGCATCCCGCACCTATTGCAGCCATTCCGGCTATTGCCGGTGCGCCTGAGTAATCCCCGCTTCCGCCGACAATCAATAATCGTCCATTGTTTCCCTTGTGGGATTTTTCATCCCTGTTCTTAAGCCTTAAAAAGTCACCGTAACTTACAAAGTATTCGGCTTCGAAGGGAATTCCTATGTCTGCAGTTACAAGACCTCCGACAAGCTCCTCTTCAGCATCCCTTACGCCTGTTTTGATTTTATGAAAACTGATTGTATAATCCGGAACCACGGCAAGGTCAGTTACTTCACCGGTCAGAGGGTCCATTCCCGAAGGCACATCAACACTTATCTTAATGCCGTTTGACTGGTTTATTATCTCGATTGCCCTTCTGACATTGGTCTGAAGCTTTCCTTTGATTCCAGTGCCTAAAAGCCCATCGACAATGACGAATTCACTGTCCTTACTTTTGGCGACTTCAGTATTGTTGATGTCATCCAATGTCTTTAAATTATAGATTGTCAGGCGTGACAGTCTTGGTTTCATGTTTTTTAAGATTTCAAAGTTTATTTTGGCCTCTTTTGATCGGATATTTTCCTTCAGCATATAGACATCCACATCATAGCCCCTGTTCAGCAGGTATCTTGCGGCCACGAAACCGTCTCCGCCATTTCCTCCGGAACCTGTAAAAATTACTACCTTCACAGGTTTTGAAAATGTATAAACCGCAATTTTGCCAACTTCCTCTGCAAGAGATTTGCCGGCAGATTCCATCAAGCACAATCTAGATAAACCTAAATATTCACAATTATAATCCGTAACCATCATATCAATAGGGCGCATAATATCCCACACTTTTACTCTCTACGATAATATATTCTATTGTTTTTAATCTTAATTAAATTTTTTTGAAACCAAAAATGTAACAAGTACCATCTTATTATTTGGTTTATATAATTGATATAATAAATAGATGCATTACAATCAAAAACAACATAAAATTATTTTATCATGTGGAATACCATCTATCCACATCAACTCTTTTTGTTTGAACTTCAGAAACTATTTTTTCATATCCTCCAGTAAATGCCACTACACAGTCATCATGAATAGCTTCATTAGGATATGCAGTTATTTTCTCTAAAAATTCCATGGCCCATTTTTTGGTGAACCCTGTCCTATCCTTTCCAACAAGGAAAATTCCATTCTTTTGAATATCTGCAGAAACTCTTCTTGCACGGTCAACTTTATTTTCCCTTGAGTTACCCGTGCCTGTAGCAAATCCTCTTCGGTTAAGCTCATCGATAATCAATAACCCAAAGTTTTTACCCGTGCTTCCGTCAAGTTCAATGTATTGAACATCTGACTTGTCACGTGCGGCGGTATTAATTATTTCATTAATTAGGTTTCTTGACTCAAGCTGAAATTCATATGAATCCAAAATGTAAATATTTCCGTTTAGATCTTTAGATAACATGACTCCTGCTGTATAATCTGGATCACTACTTTTGAGTTTGTCATCGTTCAATACCTCAGTTGCTGCCAAATCCCAATACCTGATTACTTTAACGATTGGTATTTTCATATATTCATCATGAGAGATTATGTGAAAGTCTGATTCATCGAATAGCTGACCTTTAACACTTGCATACCAGTTACCGTTCATTAACTGTTCTCTTGTAACTCTATCCAATCCCATTAAGTATTCTTCATAGTCCTTGCGGTCTAAATAAATGTTATCTAAATAGCTGGAGCTGATAAATCTGATTTGTGATTTATCCTGAATGTCCTCATCAATCTTTTCAATGAATCTTTCACGTACCCATTTGTTTCCACGCTTACCCGGATTGCTAGAACACATTAACTGTGTTGGAAGCTTATTGTCTTTTGTTTTCCTTACACGAGAACGCATATAGATATATTTAAATCTCTCCAATTGAGTTAATTCATCTATTCCTATGAATTGATATTCAGAACCCTGATAAGTATCCAAGTCATTAATGTTTCTCAAATATCCAAAGGTTAGTGAATTTCCATTAGGAAATGTCCATGAATGTTCTGTTCCATCCCACTTTGGTTTGATGGCTGAATTATTTTGAATTTCCTTTCGATTTAACCATTGACTTGCTTTGTGAATTAAAGCTCCTTTACGCTTTAAGTCAGATAAAGTACGTCTCAATATTAATGCATGATATTCATTGGCATCATCCTGAACATAGAATAAAGCTCTCATTAATAGACTGGTTGATTTACTTCCTCCAGCTGCACCACCAATTAACACTTCCTTTTCAGTAGCCAGTATCATCTCTGCTTGCTTTGGAAAAGGATTGAAAGGTATATATGGATTTTCATATACACACTTCTGAAGAATAGCTTTATCCCTAGCATCTAAATAGAATTTGCCGTTTTCATCATACATCGTTATCATCTATTTGCTTTGCAAGAATCTCTATCTCTTCCATCATATCCTTTTGTGAAAGTTCAATTTTCTTATCTTCAAGTTCAAGAACTCTGTTTTGGAATAACCTATCCATTTCATCTTTGAATAATTTGTTTTTAGCGTCAAATGCTTTAACAGATAATTCAAGATATCTGATTTTAAGTTCAGTTAAGTCAAGCAGGTATCTTGCCAGACTTTTTTCATTAGCATGATATCTTACTTCCTTATCAAGTTTTTCAAAGTCAATTTCAATGCCTACTGCATTTTTGGTAATCTTGTCCAGGTTTTCAAGCCCTGTTTTGATGTCTGTGACTTGCTGTTGAAGGATTGTATCGATAGCTAAATCAATATTGTCTTGATGAATATTATTGTCAGTAATTTGTCTTTGAGAGATGGCTCTGTTTGTTAATGCTTCTTTGTCCCTTGATCGTGGGTCTTTATCTTTATCAGCTAAATTGTATTTCTTTTTGAATCTTGAAAATGTTGCTCTGCTTACTTCAAGTTCATGTTCTTCAGCTAGCCATCTTCTGACACTTGCATCTGTAGCTCCTGAAGTTTTCATAGATATTATCTCATCAAGCAATGTTTCCAGGAAATCATTTTTGTTTAGTTTTAATGTTGCTTTGAATTTTCTATAGGTAGTGTCTGCAACATCCCTATCGTATTTTGTTTTTAATAAATCTATGACTTCGTTGTTGCTCATTCCTTTCTTACAACAATTAATTATTTCCTGTTCGTGCTGTTCTAAAAAATATATTATATCAGAATTTCCTCGACCCATAGATAGCCCCCTATAAGTCTTTTAATTCCTTTTCAAGCTGTTCCTTTTTGGCTTGGATTATTTTGTATTCATTTTGTTTTATTAATTTCTGAAGAACTGGATCACTGTCTATTATTTCCATGGTTTCTTCTGCATCCCCAATAGCTATTAGTTTTGCTCCAAGCTCGTAGGCATCTTTATGGTTGAAGGTTGATTCTTCTACTATTTTTTTGAGTGTTATATCCACTCTTGCGCTGATGTTGGTTTTTTCGGTTATCATAATACATATATTTATTATGTAATATATATAAAAGTTTATTATAAAAAAAATATATAAGTAATAATAAAATTATTACTTACACGATACAAAACAAGTTTTTTTATTAAGAGCATTATCCTGGAGATTTATTTTTTGAAGTTTTATTGTTGCTGTTCTTTTTCATCCAGTTCGGCAAGTTCCTTTTTCAAATCATGTATTTTCATTTCTTTATAGTGTCTTTCAAACTTACCGGTTTCAATAAGAAAAGCTGATACTTCAAGAGCATCTCTATAGGTATAATTGGACTCTTGTATAATTTTCTTTTTTTCTTCATCCATATAGGATGAGGTATTATTAACATTGGCCATATATATTACAACCTATATAATAATTAATATAATATTATATTATTACATTTATATAAAGTTAATTATTTAACTCATACAATTATTATTTGGTTTTAAAAAAGATTTATTTAATGATAAAATAAAAAAAAGAGTTAACATGGACTGTTAACTTGAATATAAATCTGTAAAAATCCAAGATGGATCATAAGCTATTATATTTCCGTCTTCACACCAGATTGTTCTGACATTGCCTGAAGTTGTGTCTGCAACTGCAGCTGGATCACGGTTAATCCAGTTTCCACTAGTATGTTTCCTATGCCTCAACCTTAACCTAATGTGGCCAGTTCCTGAGACCCTGCATCTGACATGGACAAACTGCACCTCATAACCCAATGATTTAGCTATTCTATAATAGACTTGTCCCCAGTCCACACAATTGGAACCTTTGCCTTCTTTAGCATCTGTTATTGTTTTCTTGTCTGTTTTTTGTGAATCAAAGTATTTACTATACAATTTCTTGTTAGCTATTACTGCCAGTGCCTCATCAATACTATCACCTTTGAAAGTATAAGTCTTTATAAATAACTTCATTGTTGAATCGTTATAGTCAGGTAATGTTGATTTGCGATAGACAATAGCAGGAAGCCTTCCGTTTGCTCTGATGTAGCTTTCAGTTCTTATGGCCATGTCCACATATTCGGCCTTGTCGATTTGAGTTTTATTTTTAAGCGTTACATAATTCGGAAGGAAATCCAATGATTTGTTGTCCTTAATGGCTGCCATTGTATACATTGCAACCAGCTTATCTGTGCCAAGCTTTTTAGCTTTCTTTTCTATGTCTTTACAATTACCTTTTAATGTTAATATCTGGTAATAATCACGTTTCTTGTATTTCTTTTGGTTTTGGACAAGCCAGTAGGCTATCGAATTCATCGCTTGACAAAAGCTTGTCCAGCTAATATAATTATCTGACATACATTATAATTTGTATTATCTTATTTATTATATTTTTTATATAAATAATATAATAAAAAATGTTGTCATTTCTAAATGTTGAAACAACCAGTATTTACACAAAGACATCATCAATAAAATCAACAGTTAATGTGTCAGATGCAATTTAATGAACCAACATTAACATTAACAGTGAGGTTCGAGCAAATAAACTTGCTTTTTAAAATGAGATATTTATGAAATCATTTGTCAATGCTACGGTTATGAATCCATTCCCTATGCTTGCCAATAGCTACTCTAACAATAACATCGATTAAATCAAGATTATCAATCTGTTTGAAGTAATATTGAGCCGGCCCTTCCAGCATTTGTCTTAAATCATAGAATGGTCGTGGTTTAACTGCATCTGGATTCATCAATCCATAATTCTTTAACAGTTTGATATTTTCTGTTTTCTCTAATTTAGATTTCTGCCCTTAGTTGCAACAGTCTTTCTTTTTTATCAAAAATCTTTGCAATTTGAGATGAAACAATTAATATCTTGATCATATTAATTGAGTATTTTTTCTAATTTTTCTATGAAATATTTAAATGAATTATTCCGTTTGGTTGCCAAATCAAAATCATATGTTTTAGAAATTTCTTTCATTAAATCAATACGAGAATCAAAACGACTATTCTCCATCATGTCATTAAACATTTCCTTTGTTATTCCTTCAGTATCATCAGGTACGTCAAACTCATTAAATATCTCTAAATCAGTGTTCATGCCTGATAAAAACCAGCTTTCAATCTCATCTTTGACAATGAAAATAACATCCTTATTTAAATGATTAAATTCCTCTATTAAATCTTCTTTTTTCAAAGTAATACAGTCATCCGAAGAATCATAATCCCCCAATAGAATATACTTATGATTTTTTGCATCTAATTTTTGAATTGTTTTATCAACATCAACTTTTCTTTCTTCAGCATATTTAATTGTTAAAATCATTGAAGGCTTAATTTGTGAAATATATGGAACTATAACATTATCTATGAATCTTTGATCATCATTTCCTTCAAGCAATATTCTCAAACTACTCATCTTCCCACTCCAGATAATTGTCTATGAATATTTTATCAATACCCAATTCTTCAATGAAAGGAGCAATTGTCTCATTATTGACTGGTTTTGTAATTTTTGAAAATCCTTCTTCATCCTTTGAAATAAACAGAACATCATTTAAATCCATATATTTTAAAATCTCTGGGCTGTGTGTAGTTACAAAAATTTGTTTATTATTTGAAGCTTCACCAATCATGTCGACAACTTTAGAAAGTAGGGAAGGATGAATATTCCTTTCAGGTTCTTCTATGAATAAATATCTGGAATCATCAAAATATAATGATACAATTAATGAAATAACATTACTTGTTCCATCAGAAATGAAAAATGAAGGAATTTCAATCATATTATTTACTTCAGTAATTGAATACATCATTTGATTATCATTTAATTGATCTATTCCAATATCCTCAATGTATGGAAGTAAATCATTGACTAAATTCAGGAATTTACGTTTATTATCCTCATCTTTAAATATTTTATTTAAAATGGCTGCTAAATTCTCACCATATTTCGCTAAATTATTGTCTCCATTAATTTCACTAACTCCTTTAGAAAATTGCGGATTGAAATTGTAACATTCAATATCTTTAAAAGTGAATTCTAATGGAATAGGAAATGAAGATAATGGAGAGTTGATTAATGGGATTTTTCTCAGTTTAAAATTATTTTTCACTACATCCAACATTGCTTCGGGAATAAGATTAGTTATTGTGAAATATTCCTCTTCTTTTTTTAATTCAGCTGTAAATTCCCCATGAATATTGTTTATATAAAGTGTATTTTGAGAAATAACCTCAAAATCTGCTTCACTAAATTTGTATACATCAAAATTATACACTAATTTTTCAGATAGGATTTCATAATCCCACTCTTTGAAATTAACACATATTTCATAGGAGAAATCTTTAAACTGTAGAGTGATGCTTTCATCTTCTTTTAATTCTTTTTGAAGGTCGGACAAACCAAAATTAATACCTCCAAATTCTTTATCGTCAAATGAAATTTTCAAACATGTTGGATTGTCATATGAGTTTAAATTAAGATTTTTTAAGTATGGTCCGCCATGTTTTCTATATGCTTTATCAAAATCCTGTGATAGGTCTTTTAAAAAATCAAAAATTTCAACAAAATTGGATTTACCTGCAGCACAAGATCCTATTAACAGATTAGATTTATTAAATTCTACAGATACATCTTTAAAAGTTTTAAAATTTTTAACTTCAATTTTTGACAATCTCATGAAAATCACAACAACATTTTTTGTAAATTTAAAATAATTTATGATTATGAATGTATATAAACATAATCATTATATAAAGAATTCACTGGAAAATCTTTTTTAAATGCTCATTAGACCGCCCAGCTAAAAAATAACGGGTTGCATGGCGTGAAACTAAATTTTTGAAAGGATTGTTAATTAAAATTTTTCAATGTCCCTATTATGAATCCATTCACGATGCTTTCCTATAGCTACCCGTACAATAACTTCAATCAAATCAGTTTCATCAATCTGTTTGAAATAATAGTGAGCTGGTCCTTCAAGCATTTGTCTTAAATCATAAAAAGGCCTTGGCTTAACCGCATCCGGATGCATCAATCCATATTTTTTGAGTAGCTTCACATTTTCTGTTTCGTATTTCTCCAGTTCAGATTTCTGCACTTTAGTTGCAACGGTTTTTTCTTTTTTATCGAAAATCTTAGCAATTTGAGATGAATCGATTAAAATACTAGATTCTATTAACAGCAAGGTTATTTCCTGGCCTTTAACTGTTATTGTTGTTGGATGTGAATTTTCACTGTCCAGTATCAGTTTCATTTTTATTGCCCCATATAATAAGTTTAGGTGGGAAGTTAATCCCAACTATTTTAAGCCCTGAACTTACCTTTGATGATTCTGTTAGGTGCATTCATCAAAACACCAACTGAAGTAAGTATGAATAGCTTTGTATACATCGGAAGTTCATCTCTGATATCCTTGCGCATGAACTCAATCAAAGGATAGAAGTCATACACGTCCCCGTCAGGACCAAGAGGTGCAACGGTTGTTCCAGTGATTTTTGAATACAGGAGTTTCATTCCAGGGTTTTGATAGTCCATACCTATGTATGTTTTCTCAGCAATTTCAGATCCACCATCACAAACGGCAGTACCCAACAAGTCAATATTGTCAATACCGTAATATGACCTTATCTCCTCAACCGGCTCCACCTGCCTATTTGAAGCAAACATGTCAGACTTTAATGTAGTCAGTGACTTGTAATTGACTGCCATGCTGTTTAGGTTACAGAAGCTTCCCGCTGATTCCTTGAACTTCTCCTGAGCTTTTAAAATGGTAACTCCACTGTCATCACCTGAAGTATAATTATATGTTGCTACTTTAGGGTTGTTTAAAATCATGTTGATTGCAGCCTGTTCGATGCTTCTTCCAATCAATATTCCAACATCCTGAAGCATATCATTTACGGAAATCAAGTTGGAGTCAAGCATCTGCGCTGAAACATTCAAAACACCACCGATTGTATCAATGGATATAGTGTCGCTTACTGGTTTTCTTACGTTAAGTTCCTGTAGTGTTGCTCCAGGTGCAACGTCTTTTGCCTCACCCAACTGACCTTTTGCAATTATCTCATCAATATTAACGCGCTGTGACATGTAAGTGTAATATTGGGAGTTTTCTTCGATTTCTTGTTTTGGAATCAGTCTTGTAAATCTCATCCATTTAGCTGAAGTGTCTGCCACAATCTGTGCCATCACTTCATCCTGAACTTTAACATCATTTCCTTTAGTCAACATTTTTATCACCTTATGGTCTGCATGTGCCTGTCATGGCAAGATGCGGTTTATTCAACAATATTCCGACCTTGGACTGAATAAAGAGTTTAGTATACTGTGGCAGCTCATCATAGATATCCTTACGCATGATTTCAATTATAGGATAGAAATCAGCAATATCCGGATCAGATGTAATCGGTGCAACAGTAGTTCCGGAAGACTTGGAATAAAGTACAGTCAAAGGAGCATTTCTAAGGTCAAATGCAATATAGTCCTTTTCACCTAGCATTGCTCCGCCGTCTGCATGGGTTGTTCCAAGAAAATCAATATTGTCCACACCGTAATAAGCCTGTATTTCCTCTATCGGCTGAACCAATTTATTGCTCATATATGCCAACTGTTTGATATAGCTTAATGTCCTGTAGGACTCCACCATTATTGTCAAATCAGCACCTGCACCAGAACTTCCTTTAAAAGCTTCCTGTGCCTTGATGACGAACTGACCGAATGCCTCCATGGTGTCCTCGGTTTGTGTGGTATTGTATGTTGGAACCTTAGGTGAGCTTACAAGAGTATTGTAAATGTTGGACTCGATTTTATTGGCAATGAGTGTTGCAACATCAGCCAGCAAATCCTCAAAGGATATTCTATCACTGTCAAAAACATCCTTATTGACATTCAAAACACCCCCGACTGTGTCAATGCTTATTGTATCGGTTACAGGTTTTCTTATGTTCAGCTCTTGTAAAGACGCACCGGGTGCAAGGTCTTTTGCCTCACCCAGAAGTCCACGTTTGATTGCATCATCAAGATTGATGTTCTGTCTGAAATATGTATAGTAATCGGAGTTTTCCTTGATTTCCTGTTTTGGAAATAGCCTTGCTAATCTCAATCTTTTGGCTGATTCATCAGTAATAGTTTGAGCAATTACCTCATTCTGGACTTTGGTGTCGTTTCCTTTGGTAATCATTGGCCATCACCTATGTCGTATGGCCTGAAGACCTCAATGTAGTTGTATGCGTCTGAGCTTTCAACCGGATGCATTGCAATGTACTCACCGTCATCGGACTTGATGGCTCCAGTTGAAGTTAAAGCAATTCTGTCATTAACATTGATGTTTGACAAACCTGATGCCAATTTCAATCTGAACAGATGGCCTAAAACCAATATTGCAGTTTTTCTTCTACCTCCAGTCATAGTAACTGGATCGTTAACTGCAATACCTAAAATGATTTCATTTTCTTCATCGGTATATTTTTTAACAGTTGGTTTTCCTATATTGGAGTTTTCGGATAATGTTACGGCATCATCAACTTTAACTTTTGTACCTGAATACTCATAACCTGGAGTTTCACCGGTTGGAGTGGTGACAGTAGTTTCAGTGATGGTGCCTTCATCTAACAGGAAGGTTGTGACTTCTTTTCTCTCTTCAAGTAAAATAATTGAATCTGCCATTTTGGATATGTCCTCCACTTAAATTCTTTATTATGTAATTTATTATATAATTTATTATTTATTATATATAAAGATTTATATATTAGGACTACTTTTTTAATGGAAAATACTATAACCTAAAAGAGAAAATTAATAATATATGATACATAAAAACAATGAAGAATGTCTTAATGACATGTACCGGTTAGGAGTAGTGCAGGGAGAGCACAACATAAACTGGACAGATGAGTATAATCTACTGGAACATTCTAAAAACTATTACAATAAAATAAAAACTATTGCAGACAAATATGGCATAGAATGCAATAGGACACTTGAGGATTACCGTGAAGACGAAGATGATGAAGAATATTTTCTATGGGATCGATGGGCATTCGATTTACATGAGATGACAAAAGAGCAGATAAAAAATAGATTATGAAAGGACAAGATTTAAGTGAATAATTAAAATAATAAGGGAGTTATAATCTAGAACAATACAATCCTCTGATTTCTTATTTCTTTTGCAAATTCTTTATCTTCCTGGGTAGGTGCTTCTAGCATTTCTTTTAAAACAGCAATTGCATCTTCACCTTCAAAAACAGGAGTTGTCCCGATTGGTCTTGCCATAAAAAACACCTCTTTAGATTTATATTAGTGGCAATAGGCTTTCTTTTAGTTCCGGAAGCTCTTCTGTGATGGTGTGCCATAACACTTCAAATTCAAAATGTTCATATTGGTGAGCCGCAAAGTTCCTCATTCCTTTGATTTGCTTCCAGGGGATATTGTCATGTTTTTCTTTAAACTCATCGGACAATCTTGAAACATATTCTCCAATTTGAACAATGCACATGCTTGTGGATAACTGAAAAGATTGTGATGTTTGAAAGAGAAGATAATCTCGTTCATATTCATCCAACAGATTATCTGCAATGTCACAGTATTCAATAATTTTTTTAACATATTGAATATCATTATTTTTCATAGATAAGAACTCCGTCTTTTTTAATTATTGCCAAAAAGGTTTTATCTTCAATTCCTGTTGATACAACATCAACATGACACTTGAAAATTTCCTCCAGGTCTTGGACAAATCCAATATAGTCCAATAAACCTTTTATATCTCCACGATCAATGAAAAAATCCAAATCACTATCCTCATTAGCTTCGCCTCGAGCATATGATCCAAACAGGCTCATGCTGTCAACACCATACTCCTGTGCGATTGGAATAGCCTTTTGCTTAATTTCTTCAATAGTGTAAATCATGAAAAATCACCTTTCAATAATAATTATTATCACATTCATATATAATAAATTATTTGAAATACATTAGCTTCTCACAAAATAAATTGTATCCTCATCATAGCTACCTAACGCATCATATGCTGCCTGAGTCATAAATCTAAACTTACCAAAGACACCATATTCAACACCCATATAAACTGGTCCGGTTGATTTTGCCAAATACATCTGTATACTTCCAGAATGCTTTAAAGGTATCACTGAATACTGGTCAAGTGTTTCAGTATCCCATGAACTGCCGTTATACTCTTTAATGGCCATGACAGAACTGGTTACAATAGCTACACGATAACCTTTACTGACACCTGTCGGCAATGTTGTTGTGGTTTGTATTTTATCAACTGGTAACTTCCATCCGGCCTCCTCATCACTGCCCTGACCTGTTGCACCAGTATCGCCTTTGTCTCCTTTATCACCTTTACTTCCGGTTGCTCCAGTTGCACCTGTAGCTCCAGTATCTCCTTTTTCTCCTTTTATGCTTCCTACGTTTTCCCAAGCAGCTCCATTCCAGACATAAAGAGATCCGTTTACTAAATAGCTATCTCCATCATTACCCGTTGGATGTTCAGCTATTAATTCCTCATAAGTATTATACGAACCTTTAATAGTGATGCCAGTGCCAGTAGCTCCAGTGTCCCCCTTTGCCCCGGCCGGTCCAGTATCGCCAGTAGCTCCTGTATCTCCAGTATCTCCTTTAGGTCCTTGTTGTCCTTTCTCACCAGTTGCTCCAGTATCACCTTTTACAGAGCCTGCATTTGCCCAGCCGTTTTCGTTCCAGTAGTAATAGCTACCATCTACTATATATGCATCACCTAAACTACCTGAAGGGTGAACTGCAATGAACTCTGAGTAATTATCATAATGTCCTTTTATTACAGTTCCAATTCCAATGTCTCCGGTATCTCCTTTAGGTCCAGTATCTCCTCTCACTGGTCCGATTTCTATCCATTCCTTTTCAGCCATCTTAATCCTTGCTCCATGGTTCAATTAATGTTTCTCTAAATCTTATTTTTCCACCGTAATCATAAATCATGAATGCTGGAAACACCGTGTCCATATTAGCTATCGCATCAGGAAGTGAGGATGTTTCATAGCTATAATAAGTTGTTGTTTCCCAGTAATCTGTGATTGTAGCTTTAACATATGCTCCATCATACCATAAATTAAATTTATAGGCACCATTAATGCTTAACTGTCCGGTTGTTGTATTTATCGTATTTATTGCATGATCGGGTCCTGAATATTGCAATCCCTTTTTACCGGGATATGCCCCAAGTTCCAGTATCTTATTGTCACGGTAATGTGTTAATGTTTTTGAATTCAGAAGGCAAATTCCTGAAGCCCAACCGCTTGATGATGAATACATTGGACTTACAAAAGATGAGAAGTGAATTCCCTTTTCAGATAAATCCACACCTTCAATTAAACTGGTTGGTATCAAATAAGCGGCCTGTGCGGCACCGTAGGTTTTTGAAATTTCAATCGCATTAACATAATCATAAGAACTGTTGAATTCAGCCACTTCACTAACGGTAATGTCTGCAGAACTTGGGTATTTAACTAGAGTATATGAATCAGAACTCACAGTATATTCGTCTTTATATCTGAATGCCAATACTTCCTTTTCAAAATGCACTCCTACATAATCATTAACTAATGCTTTGATTGATAATGTATCTCCGGCATTTTCAGGAACATATGAACACCGAGCAGTGCCGTTATCGAATAATGATTTGATATGGATTTTCTCTTCACCGTTGATGCTTATGATAAAATCCGCAACCGCACCATCAGGCAATTCTGCATCATCGTCTGAATCCTTGTAAACACTAACATTAACTGGTTGGCCGACTGCAGCTGCCTCAATGTATGAGCCTCCAGGTGCTCCATTAGTTGGATGAACTAAAAACCATACTCTTCGTGCTAATGTGAAAACATCATCATCACTATAATAGACTATTCCGTGCTCTGTTAATAATTCCCTCAATGCATTCCTTACGGCTGTTAGTTTTGTATTTGTATTGATTACATCACTTGCAATTGACAATTTTAATCACTTCCTTATAGTATGTTTAATCTGCATGGTGAGGCCAGCTCCAGTCTAGGGACATATGCATTTCTTCCAAGGCCTGTTCCATGGCTTACATAACTCATCTTCAAATCTGCACTGGAATATCCTGAAGGCAAATCTGATATGTTAATCCAATCATTCCATAGGAATTCCTTATCCTTAAACCAGTATACTGCCAAATAATCACCATCATGTATCATATGTAATCTGAATTTTTGGTTTGCGGAATCATATGTTCCATAGTCAGTTTTTGTTATTGTTGGTGTTGTACTGTTATTGAATATTGCATATGCTGGACGATAGGTTCCTGAGTCTAATGTAATTCCAATATAAAAACCTGTGAATGGTGAATTTGCTGTTGGAGTACCATAGCTAAAACCTACACCTGAAAAAGCATTATTGTTAAAGTTACTCATTGCTCTTCCATATACTACCAAATCAAAACTATCTGTTGGATTGATTGTGCCAGTGTTGAATAATCCCCATGCTGTTGATGTTGCATTTGTACTCTTTGCTAAAGCTTGAAGATACCAGTAATCGTTATCTACATATGTTGTTGGATTGTATTTAATCCATGAATACACATCACATCCGGTTACTGCAACACGATCTCCCAACTGATCACTAGCATATGTTGAACTTCTCTCAATCTTCCATGCCGGCGGATTGCTTATCATACTTATTAACTTTGAAATGGAATCATTACTGGAATGGCTTGTGTTTAAATCATCCAGTTGGTTTCCAAGTAAAGTTTTTAAGTTTGTTAACCTGGTGTTCAGTTCCTGCTCATTAGATAGAATATCGGAAAGGTCTGGAGCTGTATATGACATATTAATCAACTCCCAAGCAATGTCAGGTTGCTTTGCTGAGCAGAGGTAATGTTCCCGATAGCTGTTTGGATACTTTCGATTTCTGTAGCTATTGCACTGTTGGTTACTGCATTTGTAGTGTCTGAGGCATCCAATGTTGAAGTCATATTAACCGGACCTGCAGGACCAGTTGCACCAGTATCTCCTTTAGCTCCTTTGATTTCACTGAAATAAATTATCGCTTGTGTATCCTCACCAACGAAAATTATTTGGCCGTGTGATGTGTCCTTATATACATTAACACTACGGCCGCTTGCACCAGTTTCGCCTTTAATGTTTCCTACATTTATCCATGCCATATTTGTATCACCTTTATTATTTGTTTATAAAAAAAGGAAGCGCTAAGCAAATAGCCAGCACTTCCTTTTGAGGGATTTTAATGGATTTTATTGGTAAACATAAAGTTCTCTCCGGTTGGATGTGCTGCAATTAAATCAGCATAACTTGCATAACTTCCTTTGATGATGGTACTGTATCCTTGAGGGCCTTGCGGTCCGGTTTCACCAGTGTCACCTTTAGCACCGGTATCCCCAGTATCTCCCTTATCTCCGGTGTCACCTTTGTCCCCAGTTCTTCCGGTGTCACCTTTGGCTCCGGTTTCACCAGTAGCACCAGTATCACCTTTATCACCAGTTAAACCTTGCGGTCCTTGCTCTCCAGTTTCACCTTTATCTCCAGTTGCACCGGTAGCTCCGGTTGCTCCGGTATCACCTTTAGCACCTGTGTCTCCTTTAAGACCTGTTGCACCGGACATGTCAGTTACGTATAACTTTGCGTTATCTGGATCATCTACTGTGGATTGGATTGCTACAAACATTCCTTCAGGAACATTACTTGCATCTGATTCCATTGCGGAAACTGATTCGTAGGTTTTATAGATTGAGAAGGGGTCTCCGGTTTCACCGGTTGCACCGGTTGCTCCAGTGTCACCTTTTAAACCTTGCTCGCCAGTATCTCCTTTTGCACCGGTTGCACCTGTTGCTCCTGTGTCTCCTTTTTCTCCGGTTGCTCCGGTAGCACCTGTTGCACCAACATCTCCGGTATCGCCTTTAGCACCAGTGTCACCTTTTTCACCGGTTAGGCCTGCTAATTGTTCTGGTGTGAATTTGTCGTAGGTGAATGCGTCTCCAGTGTCACCTTTTTCTCCTTTCTCTCCAGTATCTCCTTTTGGTCCTTTGATTACACCAACACTTTTCCATGTCATATATAAACACCTCTATTTATTTAGTTTGAATTTTTAATCGTTATGCCAAACGAATAGTTCGCCTGCAACTAGGAATGCGTCACCTTCGTTGGCAGTTGGATGTGCTGCAATTAGTTCTTCGAGAGTATCATAAGACCCGAGGATTACAGTTGCAGCACCTGTATCTCCGGTGTCTCCTTTCTCTCCTTTACCTCCAAGACTTACTTGGAAACAATTGACATAATTGTATTCATCAGAGTCTGCAACAGGATGAAAAGCCAGAAACTCTCCGGCATTGTCAACAATAGCTCCGTTTGGTGTCAGTTTGATTCTGTCACCCGCTTTAACAATTTCGCCGGAAGCCAGTTTCAATCTGTAGAGTCCACCTAAGAGTAGTACACTTCCTTTTCTCTCGCCGTTTGTCATTACAACCGGTTCATTGACAAGGACACCAACAGGAACTTCTGTAGCGTCACCAGTGTATTTTCTCAAAGATTCTCTTCCTATTGCTGATTTGTCTGAAATACAGAGTATGTCATCAACCATGCACTTATTGGAATACTCGTATCCAAGACTACTACCAGATGTAGTTATTACATTATCGACCAATGTTTTAACTCCATCATCCAATAAGAAGGTAGTAATCTCCTTTCTTTCTTCCAATAAAACAATTGTATCTGTCATTTTTTATCACATCAAAATTTCAAATATATGATTTCCTTTAACTCGTGGGTTACATTTGATATTGCAGCCGTTTTCACTGGCCAGATTGCAGAAATATAAATCTTCAGACAATACTGAATCGTCAGGGTAAGTGACGAACTTAAAGTACGGATAAGATAATTTATTAAAGATTTCCACTTTAATTAAAGCTATTCCAAGTCCTCCACCTTTGACTTCGATAGGTCTTGGGATTTCATGAATCATGGTCTGGCCAGTAATGCAGTTTTGATCATCGAAGTTTTTGCCGAAAGTGAATATCACTGTCTCGTCTGTCTTTGTTCTTTTTCTGTAGTACCAGCCAAGAGCAATGTCTGACTCGCATTCCAATAGCTTGATTAAGGTGTCAGGCTGTAATTGTATGTCTGAGTCAACCATCAGCACGTAGTCATAGTTTCCGGCCATTGCGTTTTTGGCAATCTGGTTTCTTGCCTTGGCGCAGTCATAGCCTGAAACATAATCAAAGTACATACTAAAACTTTCAGGTCTTTTGAGTCCGTATATGCTTTTGAAGCATTCGGGTTTGATGCTTTCAAAGGTTGGAACTGCAATCAGTATCTTCACTTGTCACCCTCCAGTTTCTGGATTCTTTGCTCAAGTTCATTCAAATTAGTCTTATCCTCTTTGTCACATCTATACTGATACAAGTCAATTAATAGTACAATGATGATGGCTAAAGCAAATGGTATGATGCCTTCCATTAAAGCGTACTTTGTTGCATTATCCATTATGATGTTGATAGCTATTGCTGTTAAAACAGCACTTGAAATTGTTTTGGTAAAGTTACAGATGATGATTTTCTTTTTTAGGTTTTTCATAGAAATCAACTTAACAATATTCTCCATAAAAGCCTATTCCTTTTGAGGGTATCCCAAAACTCTTTTAGCTTTTTTCTTTGCGTATTCAACATCCCCATCGCCTCTTATCCTACTTGCATAATGACTGGCTATGCCTAAAATAATCATTAGTATGCAGTAGGGAATGGTATTTTCTGTGATTCCTAAAGATTCTGAGTATATCATGATGATTGGTATAATGGTGACTAAAAATGAAGTTATTATGTCAATGTCTTTTCTGTTTCGCTCTAACCATTCATAAAGCAATGTTTTCCACCTCTTCATATGATTTGTTTGTGTGGCTGAGTATTATGCCGTCAACACAAATCTTTTCTTCAGTCCTGTAGACTTCTTCAGCGTTTTCCTCTACGTTTATCCAATCTTCGTATTCTTCAAGAGTTTCAAAGTATTTGATGTATTTCATTGTGCCTCCCAAGTAATTGAATAGTATAAGATTCCATTTTCGATTTTGAATTCTATAATGGGCTTGACTGCATAGGGATAGCCTGAGTCTACATATTTGGTGCCGTTCCAGTAGAACCAGTGGCCTGTTGCCTGGTCAATGTAAGGGCCTTTGTTTTCCAATGTTCCGACAAGCTTCCTTATAGTCATAAATCAAACCTCACTAATGATATTATATTTTATATTATATAATTTATTATATATTTTATTATTTCTTTTATATAAAATATACTTTTTCATCATCATCGCAACCGTCCCATTCCATGTAGAGCTTGTTGTCCTCCCATACGAATCTGACATTATTGACAATGGCCACATCCGGAAGTTCACAATAAGTGACACCGTCTGCATCCTTGACATAATTGGCCTGCGCCATGATGTTTGACTCCGTCGGCACGATCATATTGACGACGTGAGTTATTTCATCCTGCTCGAAGCTGCAGTCGGCAAGATCAATGCAGTTCTGAGATTCCGGATACATTTCAACTTCAGACATCTGCCTGTATACTCGAATGTATTCGACAGGATCCGTTTCATCAAGACCGACAATTGACAGCAACCTCAAGTCATGACCTTCATTTGGATTGCACAAGCCGTTTTTGTCAATGTAGATTCTGTCATTTGGATGAATACACTCGTTTGGCTTTTTAAGCTTTAATCGGAATACATCACCCAATACAGCTACAGTAACTAATGTATGTCCTGAAGAGCGAACCTGAACCTTTCCTAATAAATAGCCGAATGCCAGTTCTCCCTCTTTGGCTTTTCTAACTATTGTATGATTCATTGTTGATGATTCATCCAATGTTACCATCTCACCTACTCTGCACTGGTCAGAGGAAATCCAGGCAGTATGTTCCTCATTAACATAGGTTCTCTCACCCTCGTCCAGTAGGCAGGCTATTACATCCATCTTCTCTTCATGGCTTAAACCTGTCGGATATCCACGGCCATGTCCAATAGTTTCTCTATATTCTTCAATCATTTAAAACACCCAATCCCAATCTTTGTTTTTAATTTTATCTGGAATGTATAGTCCAGTATTTTCCATTGTCTCATCATTAGCATCCCACAATAGCTTGTTTCCTTTATAGGCTTTGGGATATTCATGTTCTCCTTTGAATAATCTGATTCCGGTTTTGGTTTGTTTTTCTGTAACTGTAATCTCAGGAATTCCGTTAGCTGCAAATACTGGTGATGGAAATATCAATAGCCATTTCAGGTCAACATAATTGTATTGGTCAAAATCAGTTGTGGCGTACCATTCTGGTGAGATTTCAACTTCCGCATAATTCTTTTGATATATTTTAGTTGGATTGTTCCGGTTATATCCTTCAAGATAATCAGATGAACTTGATGTTCCCTTACCTACACGGCCATGTAAATGGTATTGTTTCCAATCTCCCCCATCATCACTACCTGATGAATATGCATCAAATGAACTAGCCATTACTAATGTTTCTGCTCCGTCAAACATGCAATATGACTTGCTTCCACCAAAGTTCAGCCTTGTTGACTTTATATCTTCCTGATATGCTGTGAGATTAAAGTCGGACTGCACCATGATGCTTCCGCTTGTTGTTCCATGATATGTTGCATTATCATTAACTGTAACATTGCCTTTTATTCTTTTGAATCTGGCTACAGTAACACGACAGTTACTTAAAGACTGTCCTGAAGCGAATGTTGTAAATAATGATGTTGGTGAGCTGCCGTCAAGGCTTGGAACAAATCTGGCACGTAGAAATTTTCCATTATCTGTTGAGTCATTGTTGATACTTAAACCTGAGTAGTTCATGAAATATTGTGAGAATGTATCAGAGTTTGCATCAAACATTAACAGATCATTACCTGGTGTTAATGTGCTTGAGAATGTGGTGTCATGAACTTCAAGGATCAGCTTTGTAGTTTCAGAAATTTTTCCAACAGGAACTCTAACAACAATAGCTGCAGGTTGAGATCCATATTCTGGAATATACAAGACAGGACAGTTGGTTCCATCTTTTGTTTTAATCTTCAGATTTTTCAAATCACTTCTGAATGAACTGGCATGAGAGCTATCCAACAAGTTATCTAAGAATATATAATCATAGTTGGATGAATAGCTGCCGCTTCTTTTTTGGTAATTACTCATTGCAATGTTAATCTGCAATTC
Source organism: Methanobrevibacter sp. UBA212 (assembly GCF_905233225.1). Lineage (NCBI taxonomy): Archaea > Methanobacteriati > Methanobacteriota > Methanobacteria > Methanobacteriales > Methanobacteriaceae > Methanobrevibacter > Methanobrevibacter sp. UBA212. Next base: position 122,189 of record NZ_CAJODJ010000011.1, on the reverse strand, counting down.
TTTCATCAATGTCATAAATAATATTTTATTATCTTTTTTATATAAATAATATAATAAAAAAGGTAATATGACATGTCAAAAGGTTAGATCATCCTTTGAAAAAATTAGCATATAAAAATAACAGTCCCCACCCATAACCGTTAGTTTAATTATAGAAAAAATTAATTTAAACCATCATGAATTTTACGAAGAATACGAACACCTCTCCAGAGATGAGAAAAATCAAAGCTTTAAAAAGAGCAAAAAAATACTTTTGAAAAAAAAGATAAATTATTATAAAAATTTTTTAGCTTCAATTATGAATTCTTCAGCCTGAATCAAACAATCAAAAGCTTCCTGTTTATCAAAATTTACTGAAAAATCATAACTGGATTTTCTTCTAAGTTTTTTAGCATTAGAATAATAAGTATAAACCTCTTGACTAAAATCCCCATCACGAACAAAATCCTTGCTGAACTGAGCCAATATAGTGTCATGTTTTTTGCTGATAAAATCATGAGTGAGCAATAATGCTTTAGCAGCATCAAACATTGCATAATATGAATGAGTAATAGAACCCCTATACTTTCCAGCATCATATAATATTTGTGCCATGCTCAACTCTTCAACTGCCAAATCCATAACACCATTAACCTCATCAACATTCATATGGGAACACCTTCAGCCATAACGGTTTTAAGGAAACTATAATCTTTTGTCTTATTGAAATGATCTTCAGTCATGACATGAGGTGAAATAACCTCTTCCTTTTCAAGAATAAAATCAACAACAAGATTATCAATAATTGATTCCAACTCCCTGTTATCATGATGAACAACAATCAAAATATCAATGTCAGATTCATCACCATCATCCCCACGTGCAACAGAACCAAACAAAACCATTCTAATAATTTCATCCGAATCAATAGCATCAGCAAACTCATGAGCAATTTCGATTCTATTATACATTACACATCACCAAAAGATTAACAGTCAATTTTATAATAATTAATATTAACCTCATCAATTATAAAACCTTTGAAACTACAACTTTGTGAAAAAAACAGGTAATTAAAATAACAGTCACACCAGTAACCATTAGTTTAATTATCTAAAAAATTAATTTTAACTATTCTTTGACCATGATGAGTTTGCCCATCGACGGATTCTTATAAACCTTACCTCATTAATAAATATTTATGTGATGGAATCATATATTGTCATCATTCCATTAAATGATATCTTTTTCTTCATTCCTTGATTCCGCACATTCCCATCAAGTCACATGGACAGCCAAATACCACACAATAGCCATGATAATACCATTTGCAAAACATTTTAAAATTCACACCTCTAACATTAATATCTTTTTTTAATGCTTAATAATGTTAATGTTCCTTTTATATATGCAGAAATTATAAATCAACTTGATTTTACCATTAATGCAAGATAAACATTATTGTTCATAAGTAAATTCAATTAACTGTAATAATTTGTAGTTAATTCCACCATATTCAACTCATGTTTTAAGCGAACCAATTCGCCAGGCCGCAACCACGCCGACCGCAAGGGAGGCGTGTGTGGAGGCCTGGTGTAAAGAATTGGTGAGCATATATTATAGTGAGGAACCGACCCTAGCGGTCGGTTCGAGGTTAAGTTTTGATAAACGTGATTTTATTTTGCATTGGCATTCGTGGGCAATTAAAGGAGAGCTTGCCCTCCTTAATTAGGCATTGAGGGTTTCAATGCAAGATATTATGGGAAGTGAAACACCACAAACACTTCCCTATATCTAATTCAATAACGAGCGTTTAACGAAGATTTATAGCTCCGGTGTAAAAAGTATAAAACACCATCATAGCTATATTCTAGTTCTATTGAATCCCATATCCTTTAAGATTTTATTGTACTCTTCACGAGTGGTGAATGATGGAGCGTTTTCATCTTCACTTCCGCCAGTAGATCCGGTTTGGCCAGTTTCACCATCGTTTCCAGGTTTTCTACCACCTGGTGTGGATGAGTCATTGCTAGCTTCAATTTTAATTCTTCTTTCAGCCAGTTTTTCCATAAGTTCCATATCTACATCACCAGTGAGTAGTTTATCAATAATTTCCTTATCTTGAGCGTTCTCATTATAGTTAAAATTGTATTTAGCTTCGTACTCTTTTATTTTCCTTTCATTTTCAGCTTTTCTAAGCTCAGACAATTCCTTAAGAATATCTTCTTTACTGTCAATGAATTCCTTATTCTCTTCAATAGCTTTTTTAATCTCATCGTACTTTTTAGACTCTTCTTTAAGATTATTTATTTCATCCTGAAGCTTTCCAATCTCAGCATCCTTGCCTTGCAGTTTTTCCAATAATAAACTAGTTGCTACATTGGTGTCTTTTGCAGGTGGCTGAGGTGCTGGCGGTTCAGGATTTCCGCCCTGACCAGTCTCTCCTGTAATTTCAGAATTCAACAATCTAATTTTTCTTGGGTGTTTGGTAACTCCAACGTCTATTAAACTCATAGTATCAATTCCAAATGAATCTCCTTTATCCTTTAACAAGACATCAACTTTAGGAGATAGGCCTTTACCTTCCATATCCAGTTCATCCGGAATTTCAATGAATAGCTTTCCTTCCTCGTATTCAATATTATTTCCAATACCCACATAGATATTGTCATGTTCTGAAGTTAAAGGAATTCCTCCACGATAGTTTTCAGCTATTAGCTTTAGATCATCTTCAGTCCAGTTCACAGGTTTTGTCAGGCGATTATCCAAGTCGGAATAATCATATGATCCTACTTCAAAAAGTTCATGTCTCATAGTTATCACAATTTTATTATATTAATTATTATATATTTTATTACTTATTTTATATAAATATTTATTATATTTCCACGCCACTATCAGTGATAATTCTTTCACCCACAGGCTGTTCCTCTTCAAAGTTACTTAGATAATTCTTATAGATTTCATCACCTTCAGAAGACAATTCCATAATGTACCTTAACACATCATCTCTTGAATAGCTGAAGTAAACGTCTAAAGTTTCACTGATGCCCATTAACTCCAACTGCATATTCAATAATTGATTACAATACTTTAACACCCACTTCTGGTCATTGGCCACATTAACAATGAAACCTGTAATAGCTGAATCGTTAATGTACTCCGCCACGTTCTGATTAGATTTCTCATTACCTGCTTGAGACTGAGGAGTAACGAAAGTCCTTAAAATATTATTTCTAAAGATTTCAGTTTGCCTAGTATAGTCAGATTGATAGTTGTTACCACCCAAAATTTTACTTTCAATTCCTGGAGGTACAATAGCCACGTTTGAATCAGCTGTTGTTCCGTAATCTGCATAAAGATTTTCCTTAGCAGTTGCTGAAAGTTCTGTAACAATAGGCTGACCGTTACTGTCAAGTGATGGCTTTACTTCAATAATATTATCCTTATTAATACGCTCAACTTGATTACGTTCCAAATTACATTTGTGGTATATATCATCAAGGCAGTTCAGGATAATGCTTTGAGCTTCACAGTATATTTCATTGTACATGAAGTTAATGACCTCATCAGGTTCGTACTTTACCGTTAATGTTCCCTCTTCAACACTAACATAATTGTCAAACTCTTCTGGAGATCCGTTAACAATATCTTTAGGCATCTCATGCAAGTATAGCTGCACTTCATTATCATCATTAAACTCTTTCTTTAATCCATAGCCGTGAGCACCAATTTCTAAAAATACTGGTTTAATGTATTTACCTATGGATTTGTCCCAACGCTGAACTGGTTTTATTAAACCTTCACCATCAACCATTCCACCTTGCAGAATATTTTTAGCAACTTGGCTGATGTCAATTTTCCTTGCCCATAAGATTAAAGTAAATTTCTGTTCCGCAGATAATTTATTTTCCTTATCTACCAGAACAATGTTAACATTAGCTTTATCAATTCTGTTTTTCAAAACACCTGCAGTGTAACCGTCAAGCTTAACAGCATAACGAGCATTGGCTATTGTCTTGTTAATTACCGGCGGCAGCGCATCGACAAGGTCAAGGCCGGTGTTTATTCCATCAGTCCTAGGTTGCCTTTCATTTTCGCCCCAATAGCTGCGTTTGGTGTTGTACTGTTCCACACGGTTGTTGAGTAATCTGGTTTTTATAAAAGAGGTTATTCCCATAAACAATCATCCATTATATTATATTTTTTATTATATTATTTATATAAACCATATAATAAACTTTTGATTATATAAGGACAAAAGAAATCATCTGCCAGCCATCCAAATTTTTTATTTTTTAACCAACCTCATTAATTTCCTATATACTGACACTTATTAAAATAGAAATTATGAGAAATACATATGAAATAATAAAATAAACAGTCGATAAAAATAGCAGTCAATATAAAAAGCAATTGTTTGCTTAATCGTATAATCAATTATTCGATGCTTTTGAAAAATATAAAAAAAGAGATCAACTGCCATGGCAGTTAATCTGTAATGTCTTCACTTTCCTTTCTTCTGTATCCGACAACAAGCAGAATCTCACAAACAACTGCAAGTGCGATGAATTTTAAAATATCATCCGGACCGTTCTCCACAATATTCTTGCTAATCTCATAAGCCTTGCTTGAATCCTGTGATGCACCGCTGCTTCCACCGGCACCGGCAGATGAAGCGGAACTTGATGACCTGCCAGATGAGGTCATGCCGTTGACACTTGGAGTTTCACTTGATGTTGAGTTTTCGCTTGCAACCACATCATTATTATATGAGTTGCTGGCTGTCCCATCATTGTTGAATGAGTTCAGGGTTTTTGTATCTGTTCCCTGATTTGCCCTGCGTGACAGGCTTTGACCGTCATCACCGCTCAGGTCAGGAAAACCGTTAAAGCCATTGTCACCATCAGCACTATCCGGACTATTGAATCCGCCAGGAACATTGCCACCGGTGTTTATTGAACCACCGCCATTGCCTCCCGGAAGCAAAGGATTGCCACCAGGGAATCCAGGCTTTTGAGGAACAATTCCACTGCCGTTAATGACATTGGTCCTGCCGTTGACGTTTTCAGGCGGTACATAAACAAACGGATCACCGCCATCAACCTCATTGCTTTGATGCTCCAGACCATACTCGAATATTGTGATCACACGATTTCCCGAAAAATCATTATTCTTATCCTTATCAGTATCAGCACCAATATTTTCACCACGCTTGAAGGGATCATAATTGGTATCGGCATACTTGTCGGTTCTTACTAGCGTATTGTTGGTTACTGTAGTGTTGTCGGCATCCAGCATATGTGAAACGTAATAACCGTCACTGATAACCGTATTGTTCACTACCCTGTATGTGTGTGTACTGTCGGTTTTCTGAGAATATGAAATACCGTAAAGGTTATCATCCCATTTCACCGCTCCGGTATTGTGGATTTCTATTATGTTGTTCATTATGATGTCATTGTTGTCCTGTGACTCAATACCAGCAACCAAAGCCCAGCTGTGATTGCCCGCACGACCAGTCACATTAATGTAGTTGTTGAGAATTGTAATGTAGTTGTCACCATTGAAGTTATGTGAATAAATACCAATATTCGGACCGTTGCTCTTGGAGTACAAGTTATTGTATCTAATCATGACCCCACTTGCAGGACCTGTCAACTGTATCGGATAAGCGGTTCCCGCAGCATAAGCACCACCATTGGTACCCAGACGAATGCTATTGCCATCAACAAGCAAATCCTTTGCACGATAAACATCCAATGCATAAAGATAATTGGCCTCATCCTTATAGGTAATATCATCAATCAAAGTAATCACATTATTGGTAACATTGCAATTATTTGAATCACAGATGAACACGCTGTCCAATGTAGGATAAGCGCACTCGGGCCGGACATTTACATTGGTATTGATAATGTTATTGTTGAATGACAGGTTATCACAGTTGCTGATTCCCACTGCCAGACAGAATTCAGAATCCAAATTAGCAGTAGTATCCAAAAATGCAACCGTACGCAAAGGCAACAGAGCATCGACCGTATTGTTCTCAAACAAAGTATTAGGAGAGTATTCTAACTTAATACCGTAAACACGACCACTGCTTGGGTTATTGCCGATTAAGTTTACAGTGCTGTTGGCTATCCGGACATTACGGTTATTCTTGTACTTGGTTCCTTCACTATAAATACCATAGGCATCAGCGTTCAATGGAGCGACGTAGTTGATAACCGTATTGTAAATGCCTGCATTGTCGCAATACCATATCAGGACTGCCGCATAATCATTATCATCAAAGGATTCAGTCACATTCAATACCAGACCGTTTAATGTGACATCATCAGCCTCAATGCTGAAAACAGTATTTTTCAATGTATGATTATTACCGTAGATAGTGACATTCTTAGCCCTAACGGTCAAAATGCCAAGATCCTCCATATCCTCAGATATGAACAGTTTAGCATCAGAGTAAGTGGAATTAAGCACTCCCCTTACAAAATAATCATCAACATTATCATTAGTGATATTGATTGTCAAGTCAGCTACATCCGCTTCGCCTACTGCCTGATTAGTGCTGGCATCATCCACAGTGTCCAATGATGAAACACTAGCAGTTTCATTGGACAAATCCAGAATCGCGTCAGTGACATTATCATCATGAGCTGAAACGGACGTTAATGAAATCACAAATATTAACATCAACAGTGATATTTTCAATGAATCTCTTATCTTTCTCACCTCCCACAAAAAATCCATCAATCATTAAATTTTAATAAAAATATTTTAACAAAAATTAAAATATGATTTATCTTTTGTTTGAAGGTTAATATATAATTTTGTAAAATGAAATTTACGAAAAAAAGTTCTTATTTATAAATGAAAAAATTTCAACAAAATAATCCTAAAAAAATAAAAAGAATGTGAAGATAAAATCTTCACTTATTTTAATACAATTTTAACTTTCTTAGTTGTTGCCTTATAGTATTTGTTTCCTTTAAACTTAATAACTGCATTGTATTTGCCTTTCTTGGTTAACTTCTTAAGGTTAAATGTAGCCTTACCCTTCTTGTTGGTTTTAGCAGTGTAAGTTTTTTTACCAACCTTAATGGTAACTTTCACTTTACCGATTGCTTTTTTACCGGATTTTAAAGTGATAGTGTACTTTTTGGTTTTCTTTTTAGCCTTGAAAGTTTTCTTTTTAGCAGTTATTTTAGATGCTGCCTTGTTGATTTTAACACTTGCGGATCCTTCAGATTTAAGGTATTTGTCATCACCGGCAAATGTGAATTTGGCAGTGTATGTTTTTGGAACAAGTTTGGACACATCAACTGAAACCTGACCTTTACTGTCAGTGGTTAAAGTTTTTGAAATGCTTCCCACTTTAACAGTCACCTTCATACCAGTCAAGATATTTCCCGCCTTGTCTTTTAAGGTGACAACGAGTTTTTTACTTGTAAGATAAACCGCAGTTACCTTGGAAGCACTGATGCCAGTAGCGATCTTACTGATTGATAAAGTAGTGTTTTGAACAATCGCAGCATGATTATCATCACCAGAGTAGCTGATAGTGATATTGTGATTACCAGCAGGCAAGTTAGCTACAGTAATGCTTGCACTACCATTAACTACTTTTACAGTACTCCATTCCTTACCGTCAACATAGACAGTGAAATTACCCTCAGCACTAGAATCTAGATTAATGCTGAATGTAGGTGACTGACTGTCCGCCGGAACAGTAATGTTCAATGCCTGATCAGCAGGAACCTCAGCCATATTAACAGTAACATTACATTCCCTAAAGACAGAATTATGATTCCTGTCAGGGTTAGCAGTAACTCTTAAAGTGTAATTGCCGACTTTTAAACCTGAAACATTGACAATACCATTATCAATAGTGATATTTGCTTCAGGATGATCAACAATAACAGCAGTAAAATTAATTACTCCATCACTGAAAACACTGCACTGACCCACATTACCATAAACATAGTTTACTGGATTCAGAATATTAATATCAGAATCCACCTTATTAACCTTAATGTTAACAGTTTTGCTTATACTAGTATGGTTTTCATCAACTTGAGTAGTTACTTTTAATGTATAATTACTTGCATCCAAACCAGAAACAGTAATATTACCATTTTCTATTTTAATATTTGCTGTATTATCAACTACCTCAGCAACTACACTTGTTGCACCCTCATAAGATACAGTGGTAGAACCGGATTCACCATAATTGAAAATAATGTCATCACCTAAAGTTAAAGTGGAATTAACCTTATTAACTTTAATGTTAACATCTTTGGTTACACCAGTATGGTTTTCATCAGCAACAGTAGTTACTCTTAAAGTATAATTACCTGCCTTTAAGTTAGATACAGTGATTGTATTGCCTTGGATAGGAATAGAAGTTCCAGTTTCAACAATAACAGCTTCAACATTTGTAGCACCTGAATAGGATACAGTGGTTGAGCCTGTTTTATTCCAATCAAATACAATATCATCTAAAGTTAAAGTGGAATTAACCTTATTGACAGTTACATTAATGTCCTTTTGTGATGCAGTGAACAAATCTGTTTCATTAAACTTAGCAGTAACATTATAAGTGTCAGCTTTAAGGTTTGCAAATGAAACATTACCTGAACCATCTTTGATTTCAGCAATTTTTTCATCATCACCTAACTTGACAGTAATGTTACCTATGAATCTGGAATCGGTAGTGATACTTACAGTAACATTATTTCCCCAATCAACATCATCTGCTTTGATTGTTAAATTGGAATCAGCTTTAACAACTTCAAATTTAATTAATTTGGATAATCCCTCACCATTATACCAATTATTATTTGAAACACTATTATAATTAGTGTTGTTACTTGTAAATGACCATCCTAATGCGTATGTGTCTTTAGCAGCAAATGGAGCATATGTGATAATAACACTATCTCCAGATTTAACCTGAACAGTCTTATCATCAACTATTCTACTAGCGGCACCACCACCAGCATATACTTCTCCTATTTGAATAGTAATTTGCCCAGTTACTCCTTCCGGAACAGTTACATTAACTGTAACATTATCCAAAGTAGTAACATTATTAACTATTACACTAATATTAGGAGTTACTCTGTTGACTGTGAAAGTTCTTGAAACAGTAGTTTCCCCATACTCTTCAGTTGCTAAAACAGTAGCAGTAACAGTATATGTACCAACATCTAAATTATCTAGAACAATACTGACAGAATTATTTGAAAATTCTTTATTAACTTCTTCTTTAATAATATTATTGCCTGATTTTACAGTGTATGAAATATTTCCAGAATCCACACTAGAAACTGTAATATTCACATTAGCACTTTCACCATACTTAATATCACTAGTATTTAATGTAATATTATGAGAATGTTTAACAACAATATTAGGTTTTATAATAGTACAATTACTTAAATAAGTATCAATAAAATCCTCAACACCATCTATGTCATATGTATCTAATTTACCAGGAGTGGTAACTGTAGTTTGGTAAACTCCATTAGAATATGAAAGTGTAGGGTCTTGTTCAAAAATAGTACACTTAATGTTAGGTAAAATAATAATATTACCATAATCATCAACTAAAGAAGCATTAATCATCCAATTACTATTATCCCCTACAGTAACACTTTCTTCACCATTTAAAAAAGTTAAGGTAGCATGTGGAGAGAATTTTCCTCCCTCTTCTAGTTTAAATGAATAATAATGATTCAAAGTATTATTTTCAAAAATTAAATTTCCCTTTAAATTTAATAAAGTAATATAATCATAGTTAGAAATGAACTTAGAATTAATTATACTAACATTACTGTCCAGTCCTATACCTATGGAACGAAAATCATTATACGTATCATTTTCAAGTTTGTTTATTCTAAATTCAGTGTTATTAATTAAAACATTCCCTCCCCTAGTAGTAACCATATTATATCCTACTGAAGAAAAATAACAGTTATTGATATTAATTGAAACCTTAGTGGCAGACCCTTGTAAACTATTAATAAAACTTTTTTTAAAATTATTTCTATCTAAAAAAGTACAATTTTCAAAAGTAATGATAGATGTTGTTTGAAGATTAAAATAAGAAGCTTTTACTTTTTGAACAGATGAAAAGATAATGCCTTCAAAATATATACCAGTCGCTTTTATTGTAAATAAATCGTAATATGTAGGATTTGTATTTTGAGGGTTTTTTACTAAGTTATTACATATTTCTACTTTTCCAGAATTATCTGCAACAATTGTAATATTATTTTTTGATGAAACTGTAAGTGAAGCAGTACCGTTGATTAAATAATTTCCATCTTGCATATGAATAATAGTATTATCTTTTAAATTTTTATCTGTTAATATTGTTTTAAAATCAGCTGGATGATTTTCATCAGAACCATTTCCATTACCTTCCGGTGAAACATAAATATGGTTCGGATTATTATTTTCTGTTACCATTTCATTTGAATTTTCAATTGAAATAACTTCATCATTTTGTAAATCTGTCTCTAGTGAACTCAAAACAACATTATCGCAATCCCCTTCTAATGAATTACAGTTTAAATCTGTTTCATTGACATCATTAGCAGAAACGTAATTGATACTCATTAAAATAATAAAAATAATTAATATAAATGTAAATTTATTGAATTTCATTTTTAATAATACCCTTTAAAAAAAAGTAGAATGGATTATGATTAAAGTTTAATATAATCCAAATAACTACTTCAATATATAGTTTAGATTCCTTTTTTCAATATTAGTTTATATTCTATAAAAACATCCATCAGCAGTACCAAAGTATATGTTACCATTATTATTTACAGTAATACCACCAGTAATTGCAGAACCTGCATCAAATGCACCATATAAGCTATTTACATCAAGTTCATCTAAACTTAAACAATCGACATCGAATACCCATAATATACCATTATTATCTCCAATATAAAGATAATCATCATAATAAGTTATAGCAGAGGTAATTGGATTAATGTTAAATTCAGTTTTACTGCATGATAATGAAGAACTAGTATAACTAGCATAATAAACATATCCATTTTCATCTACAGTATAAACATTACCATTCCCATCACTAACTAACATATCACAAGCCCCATCTAATGCAACTGAAGAAATCTCATTTAAATTAGAATCTAATAATGAAATATTATTACCATTATTTGATAAAATGCAGATATTACCGTTAGCATCAATGATAGGATTGCCTACAGTACCACTAATAATATTAGTTGTGCCACTAACTAAATTATAAGACATTAAACCATTTACAGTATTAACATAAAGATTGTTACCATAAATGTATGGTTTGGATACTAATGCTTGATCACCATAAGTGATACCATTAATCTCTAAAATACTACCTTCATAGGAATAATCTGCATTGCTAACCATAGCAATCCAAGTGTTATTATTATCACCATAACCATATTCACTACTTACATAAATATTTCCATTATAAATTAATGGTGCAAAAAGACTAGATGCCTGAGGAAGATTATTATAAGTCACTAAACTACCATTATTTAAATAAAATATAAATAATGCATCCCTTGATGCAGGAGCATAAACTTTATTATCTTCAACTACTAATTCATGGAAATAACCATGTTCAGTTGTGAAATTCCAAAGTAAACTTTGACTAACAGCATTATAACAGTATAAAGTATGAGTTGCAGGAATTAAAATATAATTACCACTAATAACTGGAGTACCACTTAAAGCACCATCCAATGTAATATCCCAACTAGATTCAAATATCTCAACATCATCTGGAATTGTTACATTACCTGTTGGTAATGTCTCATTTTCTTCAGGTGGAACATAATTAGAAATATCTTCAATAGTATTATTATAATGGACAGGATTTACTTTATCATTATAAACATAAACAGACCCAGTACCATTATTTGGACCATAGAACTGATTATTAGTATAAGTTAAATATGCTGCAGTAGAACTGGTTCCGGAATAATAAAAGAAAATAGCATGACCAGAATTATCATTTTTAGCAGTATTATTAACAAAAACAGAATAATCAACAGTTAATCTACCAGCGCCGGAAAAAGAAATAGCTCCGCCACTACCAGTTGCAGTATTTTCATAAAAACCACAATTTTCAATAACTATTGTTGGCCTACTACCATAAGTACTTGCAGCTATAGCACCACCATCAGTTCCACGAGCTTCATTAGCAGTGAAAGTAGAATTAATTACAGTTAAGTAACTGTAAGTATATAATGCTCCACCATTCCATCCTGCAACATTATTTCTAAAGTTAGAACGAACAACAGTGGTATTTGCATTACTGTGAGTGTGGATTGCTCCAGCCCACCATGTTGCACTATTGTTTTCAAAAATTGAGTCATAAACTATTAATTTTCCACAATTGTTGATTGCTCCAGGTTCAGTGGTAGCATGATTATCTTTAAATGTGGAACCTTTGACGGTCATTCTAGCATTGTTTACAGCAGTTCCCCAAGAAGTGTAGTAATTGGTTACTGCACCAAAACTAGATTTGACATTTGTAAAAGTACAATTTTCAATTAATGCATATCCGTAGTTTAACCATATTACTGATTGGTGATCGCCAGTACAGTTGATATTGTTAAATACACAGTTTTTAAAAGCAAAGTTTCCATTACCCATCAGTTTTATGAAGATATTATTTGACAAGTATTGGAATGTAACATTTTCAAAGTTAACATTTAAATTATTTGCAGAAGTAATCATTGGAATGTAATTATAGGATGCAGCACTATTCCAGTCTGCGTTACCTATATAATATCCATATCCCCCAACTATAGTTATGTCATGATTTATACTAATTTGATCAGAACTACTTGATGACGGAGCAATATTACTCTGATTTAATTTAACTGTATTTACATTTGTATCTTCGACTTCTGATTTAAAATCTCCCCAGGTATAAGTACCTCGAGTAGGTTCACCATCAGAAACCACTTCATCAGCATCAGATGTTGATACATCTGTTACAGTATCATCAACAGAAATTACTTCATCAGTAACTTCATCTGATGATATTTCCCCAATATCACTAGTATCTTCAGCAGAAATAGCACCTATTCCCACAACAAACACTAGCAACAATAATGAAAACATTAAAAATCTAGATTTCAATATTATCACCTTTCAATTTATTCATTTTCAAAAATTACTATTAAAAATCATTAAAAAATCTTTCAAAGAGATTGATACTTCATTATTACATACATGACTGAAGTTGTATTGAAAAATCTTCTAATATAATTTAATCTATATTTAAACATATATAAAATTATCTTGAATAAAAATTAAATATAATAATCATAATATTATTATATAAAGTAAATTAAAAGGTAATGAATTATGAGTAAAAGAGTAAAAAAATACTTATTAATAAGCTTGATTATAATAATATTAATTAATATTACAAGTATTGATGCAACTGAAAATAATACTGATTCTTTAGAAATAACAAATGATAATGCAATTGAAATAGATGAGAATACATTAAATTCACAGCATATTGAAGAGGATAATTTATCACAAAATTTTAATAATCAAACATATGATAATTTATTAAGTCAAAGTCAAAATGATGAAATATTATCTAATTTTATGCCATATAACCCTGAAATTGCAATAACTGTAAATGATACCAGTTCTTTTGAGGATACCGGAAATATAACCATAAACATGCATTTTTCATTCGTTACTCCATACAGTGATGGTGAATTTTCAACATACAACATCCACATTTATGAAAATAATACTCTAATAAAAAAAATCAATATTGGTGATTTAAACCTCCCCGAAGTAAAACCCGGCGTAACATATACTGCAGATGTGCCATTCACATACACATTAAATCCCAATAGTTATTTGACAACTTCACTATTCGACACATATTCCAATATATTGCATTTTGAAGAAATAAAAAACAATACAGTTATTAAAAGTTTAAACAATACACAAATACTCATAGACAATACTTTTTCATCTAACCAATCCTGGAATAATAGTTTTAAATCACTGCAAAAAGCAATAGATTTAGCAGTAAATGGAGGAACCATCACATTAACTGACATTAATCTCCTACAAGATACAATAGAAACCATACAAATAAATAAAAATATTACCATAACTGGAAATAATGCTTCTTTTATTTTAGATAAAACACAAACATTACTTGAAATACAATCCAATACAAGCATAACTTTAATCAATCTAACATTCATCGGAAATAACAACTACATCATATCAAATAAAGGAAATTTAAAATTAATAAACTGTACTTTTAAGGACAACAGTTTAGGTTTGATAGACAATACTGGTGAATTAGAACTTGAAAATTGTAAAATCGAAGACCTAAACCAATTCTACCAAACAAGACCCTCAAACATTAACGGATTAATAACAAACACAAAAACACTGAAAATCACAAACACAACATTCACCAATAATAAATATACACCATACAACCTTCCAACAGAAACAGCAACCTTAAAAGGAATCATATACAATAAAGGAACTCTCTACATTGAAAATGTCAATTTCACCAATATCAACTACAGAATAATATACAATGATGGTAAAAGTTCACTAAATAACACTTTATTTGAAGATATAACCTCAACAAGTACCCAAGCACTATATTTAATATCAACACAACAAACATTAAACAACAAATACACCTACAACAACTACAAAACACAAAGCACAACAAAAAAAACAAATGGGGGAGCAATCTACAACACCAAAGAACTAACAATCATAAACTCCGCATTTAACAATATCATTGGAAATGATGGAGGAGGAATCTACAACACCAATAACTTAAAAATAATCAACTCAACATTCCACACAATAACCGGAGATAATGGAGGAGCAATCTACAACACCAATCAACTTACTATTGAAAATTCAATATTTAATAATAGTCAAACAAGTGGAAGCATTAATGACATTAGAAATGGATCATCAATTTATACAACTGGAACCTGCAATATAAATAATTCCACAATAACAGAATCAAAAACATTTAAAGGATTAGGCGGAATATACAATGACGGAACATTAACAATTAACAATACAATAATAAGTAAATGTAATGGTAATTTTTATGTGGGAGGAGTTGGGATACATAATAATGGAATAATGGTTATTAATAATTCTCAAATACTAAATAATAATGCTCCATACTCATATTTGGTATACCGTTATGTTCGACAACCAACCGGAGAAATATGGAAGTATTATTCTCATATCTATGCAGGAGTGATTTCCAATAGTGAAACTGGAAAAGCCACAATAACAAAAACCATAATCAAAGACAATACAATAGATTGGGGAGATAGTGGAACTGGATGGAAAAGGTATTACGGAATCATTAAAAATGATGGTGAAATGGAAATAACCAGTTGTATCTTCGACAACAATAATCCCATTTGGAATCCACTTTTTGCAGGTGACGGATCATTTAACATTTACAATACCGGAAAAATAACAGTAATGTACTGTTATCTATTAAACACAAAAATTTATTTAGATCAAAAAGACCCATCAGGAGCTCTAGGAGGCTTACATTCACCAAAAAGTTTCTTATATGATGCCGGAACAAAAAACTGCAACATAAACTATAATTATTATTGTTTAGACCATAATGATTCCGTTCAGAATGTGGATTTCAATTATTACTTCACAGTTGCGTTTGAACAAGAGTACTATCCGATTAAATTAAACCAAACACAAAACATTACATTAACTTTAGCATTGACAAACGGACAAGACACCATCGTATTTAATGATTGGGACAAATTGCCTTACAAGCTAGGATTCAACACAACAATAACAACAATAAATGAAAATGGAGAATGGATAAACATAACCACAACATTATATGATAAAATAACATTCAATTTCAACTACACAAGCATTAAAAATGAATACAATATAACAGCAACCATATTAGGCTATGACAAGCATGTTAGTCTTGTGGATGTGGGAAAAGAATTTGCCAATATAACAGTTGAATACAACAACATCACATATAAAGACGGCGAAATCCAATTCAAAATGAACGTCAGTGGAGATTATGGCACACCTACAGGAAATATCACTTTTACATTCAATAACCAAAACTACATCCTAACATTAGATAACGGAACCTGCAATTTCACATTGCCATCCAACTTAAAACCAGGAAATTACACAGTCAAAATATCCTACAATGGAGACAATACATATTTCAAACTCCTGAACAATATCTATCAATGCACTGTTTATAAGATTAAAACCAACATTACTGTTGTTGCCCCTGAAGTCAGATATGGTGAAAAAGGTAAAATAACAATCACAATCACACCGGATGACGCCAAATTATATGGTAAACTATATGTTAATGGATTATATGTTCATGAAGCGGACACACAATCAACCAGAACTTTAACAATCACCAGAAACGTTGGAGTATATAATATTACAGTAATATTTGATGAGGATGAATATTATGAATCAGGTTCTGCAAGCACACTCTTTGTTGTAAGCAAATGGAAAACCAATTTGACTTTAACCAGTGAAAATATTAATGAAGGTGAAGGTGTTGCAATTTTAAATCTCACAATAAACCCGGGAGATGTTAGAGGCGAAGCAATACTCTGTATTAATGGAGTGAACAGTACAATATTCATCAACAATACCGTTACTCCGATTACAATTACTGATCTTCATGATGGAATATACACCGTAAGTGTTTTCTATCCGGGAGATAAGAAATACGCTCCGTCAAATGCAACAACCACTTTTAGCGTTTATAGAAAACACACTAACTTAACAGTCACTATAAGCAATAATGATGATTTAACAGGCAATGTCATTGTTAAAACTGATTATATGGACTGTACCGGTGAAGTGGGAGTATACATTAATAATGATGAGGTTATAATAAAAAATTTAACTAACGGTTCATGCAACTTCAATGTTAAATTCAAAAGAGGCACAAACTATATTTATGTACTTTATCTGGGGGACAATTATTATTCATATGTTTCATGGAATACAACAAAACATATTGAGGGAAAAGCAATCATTAACACTACTCAGCCAATTATCACTGAACAGGAATTAAACTATTATATTATAAAATTATTTGACACTGACAATAATCCTTACGAATACACAAATATCACTGTTTTATTTAAAAATGAAACTATTAATCTAACTACTGATGAGAATGGAGTTGCAAGACTGCCTGTTACAAGTAAAGCCGGAAAATACAATATTACAGTCACATATAAAAACACAACATACACTGACACTGTAACTGTTACTCCTGCTAAAATAAACATTGACATCAAGGATATTCTTGCCGGTGAAATTGAAATAATTACTGCCACATTACCGGAGGGTGCATCTGGTAATGTCACACTCATCGTGGACAATAATATAATTAATGAGTCTTCAAGCATTATTATTCCGGATTTAGCTGCAGGTGATCATGATCTGACAGTAATCTATACCGGTGATGATAATTATATCAATCAAACAATCCATATGAAATTCAGTGTTAAAAACGCCATATCCCAAATAAGAATAAGCACATCCAACATTACTTATGGTGAATCTTTTAGCGTAATCGCATTTGTCACAAATGGTGCAAGCGGAAGCGTAACATTCACATTAAACAATCAATCACAAACAATTAGCTTAACTGGAAATCAGGCAAATGCTGTATTTAGCAATGTTCCTGCAGGGGATTATATTTTAACTGCCAAATATAATGGAGATAAGATATATCAAGGATCAGATGCCTCCGTTAATGTTAATGTTAAAAAGGCAACCCCAACAATAACAATTAAGACTACACCATTAGTGTTAAACACTAATATTCAAATTGATGCTGTTTTAAATGGTGATGCGACAGGTAATGTTACTTTCCGCATTCAGGGACAATACTCACCAAGAAACAGGACAATTGTTAATGGTAATGCTTCATGGCTAATCAGTCCATTGAATACAGGTTCCTATAATCTTATCGTGATATATAATGGTGATAATAATTATGAGTCAAAAGCAGTATCTGAGATACTTATTTTAAATCAAGTACAATCAGTATTAAAAGTAAGCATTGCCAATGTTAATGCTGATGATGATTTGATTGTTACAGCCACACTGAGTGACGTTAATAATCATAAAGTGTCCGGTGATCTGGTTCTTGAGATTAACGGTAATTATTATAGAATCATCATTACTGATGGTGTTGGATCAAGAAACCTTGGTGAGTTTAAAGTGGGAAGTTATACCTACACTGCAACATATCAGGGTTCTGATTTACTTTCAATGGCAATCGCCTCCGGTTCTTTTAATGTATTAAATAACAATTATAAGATTACCGGCAACAAAAACATTGTACAGTATTACGGTGCAAATAAAGAGTATAAATTGCAGGTACTGAACAATAATGTTCCGGTTAAAAATTCAATTGTTACTATTAGCATAAACAAGAATAGTGTTAAAGTAAAAACCGACAGTCAGGGTTATGCAACACTAAAACTTAGCCTAAAAGCAGGCAAATACACAATAACCTCAACATATAAAAACATAAAGGTTTCAAACAAGATCACAGTAAAACCAACATTAATAACCAAGAACAAGAAAATCAAAAAGGGAAAAACACTAACCTACACTGCAAAGCTTTTAAACAAAAACGGAAAGAAACTCAAAAACAAGAAAATAACATTTAAAATCAACGGCAAAAAATACAAGGCAAAAACCAATAAAAAAGGAATCGCTAAAATCAAAGTCAAAAACCTGAAAGTAGGAAAATGCAAAATCATAACCACCTACGGCAAGCAGAAAAACACAAACTGGATAACCGTTAAAAAATGAAAACACAATAAAACCATCACCATACTAATTTTTTTTTACTACATTCCAATTATGATATATTGGAAACATTCAGATATCAAAACCTAACTAAAAAATGAAAAAAATAGATTGCAGAGAGACAAGATCCAAACATAATTTTAACATGTAAAAAGGCAGATAAACTGATATTTATAAGACCAAGTAAAAGATTAAAACATTTGTCCCCACCCATGTTTTAAGCGAGCCAATTCGCCCAGGCCGACCCCACGCCGGAGCGTAAGCGGAGGCGTGTGTGGGAGGCCTGGGTGAATAGAATTGGCGAGCATATACTATAGGAAGGAACAAACCCTTGCCGGTATGTTCTGTAAGTCATCAACTAACAAATAGGCTTTATTTTAGCAACATTATCATTATATGCAGTCCGACCTTTAGGTCGGACTGGATGCCTTGAGCGTAAGCGAAAGGCCAATACTATAGACCTAACAATAATAGCCATGTCGAGTTTAAGGAACAGGGGCTTGTCCCCTGTTCCGAGGTTAAGTTTTGAAATATATTTCTTTGTCGAATCCGAGGAATGGGGGCTTGTCCCCCATTCCGAGTCGGTAATAAGACAATGGTAGTTAATTCGGCATTGGCATTCGTGGGTAATTAAAGGAGGGCTTGTCCCCCCTTAATTAGGCATTAAGGGTTTCAATGCACGTTTAACACCACAAGATGAAATATAAAAATTATAGAGAGAGTGAAACACATCAAAAACACTCTCCCTTCAAATAACGAGCAATTCAATGAATAATTCTAGCTCCGGTGGAAAAAGCAAAAACACCATCATAGCTAGATTCTAGTTCTATTGAATCCCATGTCCTTTAAAATCTTATTATATTCCTCACGAGTAGTAAATGAAGGAGCATTTTCATCTTCACTTCCGCCGGTAGATCCGGTTTCTTCACTTTCACCACTGTTTGCAGGATTTCTTCCTCCAGGTGTTGAGCCGTCTTTACTAGCTTCAATTTTTATTCTTCGCTCAGCCAGTTTTTCCATTAGCTCCATATCAACATCACCAGATAATAGCTTATCTATTATCTCTTTATCCTGCGCATTCTCATTATAGTTAAAGTTATATTTAGCTTCGTATTCTTTTATTTTCCTTTCATTTTCAGCTTTTCTAAGCTCAGACAATTCTTTTAAGATATCATCTTTACTGTCAATGAATTCTTTATTTTCTTCAATAGCTTTTTTTATCTCATCATATTTTTTAGATTCTTCTTTAAGATTATTAATCTCATCCTGAAGCTTTCCAATCTCAGCATCCTTGCCTTGCAGTTTTTCCAATAATAAACTAGTTGCTACATTGGTGTCTTTTGCAGGTGGCTGAGGTGCAGGAGGTTCCGGATTTCCACTAGCTCCAGTTTCACCTGTTATTTCAGAATTCAATAATCTTATTTTTCTAGGGTTTTTAGTAACTCCAACATCTATTAAACTCATAGTATCAATTCCAAACGAATCTCCATTATCTTTCAATAAGACATCAACTTTGGGAGATAGGCCTTTACCTTCCATATCCAATTCGTCAGGAATTTCAAGGAATAGCTTACCTTCCTCATATTCGATATTGTTTCCAATACCAACATAGATATTGTCATGTTCTGAAGTTAGTGGAATTCCTCCACGGTAGTTTTCAGCTATCAGTTTTAGATCATCAGCTGTCCATTCAACTGGTTTGATTAGTCTGTCGTCCAGGTCGGAGTAGTCATAGGATCCGACTTCAAAAAGTTCATGCCTCATCATTATCACTTTTTATTATATTAATTATTATATATTTTATTACTTATTTTATATAAATCTTTATTATATTTTTAGTGTGATAGCAGAGGAAAAATATTAAAAAAAATAAGTTGCCAAATTAATTTTAATTTCAAGAAATGTTTTAAAAATTATGAATCAGAAAAAAATATCATGAATTTTTAGACATAAAAAAAACAAAGTTGTAAAAACAGTATAGGGAAAATTATAATTATTTTCATGAATTATTGAAGAACCCACATACCACCCAATTCGCCCCTCGTCGAGACAAGGATATACAGGCTGAACTTCTAATGAAGTTTTTACCTTCAAATAAACAATGTAAATATGATATCTCCATCCTTTGATAAAAAATGAAAATAATTTAGGTACAATTAAAAAAAGAATTTAATGAATATATTTAATCTTTTTAAATACCTCATCAGCTCTTTTTAATGATTCTACCTCTTTTGGTGTTGACGGAGAATTTAATTTTTCAATGAATCTTTTTGCATCGATACCATCTAATGTTGGTGTAGCATTTACTTTACTTGCCATGATTTACATCCTCCATATTTTAACTATTATATTAAATAGTATATTGCACTTTATTTAAATATATTGTGCTAGTTTAATTTTTCACAGATATCCCTATACATAGGAATATTCCTTCTATTTTTCTTATTTACAGATTCCAATTCTACAAATTGATTGTGATTATAGAAGTTTACAGTTTTGGTGTTATTATATGCATCAACTGAAACAAATCTAATACCAATTTCATTTCCTAAATTTCTGCAAAACCCAACAACCCAATCTATCATTAAACTTCCAATATGCTGGTTTTGAAATTCCTTAGACACCGCCAACCTACCAATTTTAATTGCAGGATATTGAGGATATTGGATTTTAAGTTTTTCATTAATTTTAATTGAATCTGCAGATAATGAAAAAAATCCAACAACATCCTCCTCATAGATACATAAAAATATTGTGCAAAGATTATTCTTAATATTTTCAACGGAATCTTTTAATAGGAATTCATTTAAATCTTCGTCACCACAATCAAAATCAATTGTTTTTAACTGTTCTAAGTTAGTTTTAACAATTTTTAAGTTATCTATATTGGAAATTTTCATGTATAATATATTAGATAAAATAATATTTAAAGATACTTATGAAACAAATATTTCACATTATATTTCAACACCACTATCAGTCAGAATCCTTTCACCTACAGGCTGTTCCTCCTCAAAGTTACTTAAATAGTTCTTATAGATTTCATCACCCTCAGCTGAAAGTTCCATAATGTACCTTAACACATCATCTCTTGAATAGCTGAAGTAAACATCCAAAGTTTCGCTGATGCCCATTAACTCCAACTGCATATTCAATAGATGGTTGCAATACTTTAACACCCATTTCTGGTCATTAGCCACATTAACAATAAATCCTGTTATGGCTGAATCGTTAATGTATTCAGCAACGTTCTGATTGGACTTTTCATTACCTGCCTGAGACTGGGGAGTTACAAAAGTTCTTAAGATATTGTTCCTGAAGATTTCTGTTTGTCTGGTATAATCTGACTGGTAGTTGTTACCACCTAAAATTTTGGATTCAATTCCCGGAGGCACAATAGCTACATTGGAATCTGCAGTTGTACCATAATCTGCATAAAGATTCTCTTTAGCTGTTGATGACAACTCGGTTATTATAGGCTGACCGTTAGCGTCAAGTGATGGCTTGACTTCAATGATATTGTCCTTATTGATTCTTTCAACCTGGTTTCTCTCCAGGTTGCATTTATGGTAAATGTCATCAAGGCAATTTAAGATGATGCTTTGGGCTTCGCCGTAGATTTCATTGTACATGAAGTTAATAACCTCACCAGCTTCATACTTTACCGTTAATGTTCCTTCCTCAACACTTACATAGTTGTTAAAGTCTTCGGGAGACCCGTTAACGATATCTTTCGGCATCTCATGAAGGTACAGCTGGACTTCATTATCGTCATTGAATTCCTTTTTCAGTCCGTAACCGTGCGCACCAATTTCAAGAAATATTGGCTTGATGTATTTGCCAATACTTTTATCCCAGCGCTGCACCGGTTTTATAAGGCCTTCACCGTCAACCATTCCGCCCTGCAGGATCTCCTTAGCCACTTGTCTAATATCAATTTTTCTGGCCCAAAGGATTAACGTTAGTTTCTGCTCTTGAGAAAGCCTGTTTTCCTTATCCACAAGAACAATATTGACATTGGCCTTATCAATTCTGTTTTTCAAAATTCCTGAAGTATAACCGTCAAGCTTAACAGCATAACGTGCATTGGCTATTGTTTTATTTATCACTGGCGGAAGTGCATCGACAAGATCAAGACCTGTGTTGATTCCATCGACTCTAGGCTGTCTTTCACTTTCACCCCAATAGCTGCGCTTGGTGTTGTACTGCTCCACACGATTATTCAATAATCTGGTTCTAATATAATCAGTAATTCCCATGACATATCATTTCCAATTATAATTTTTTATTATATTGTTTATTATATTTTTTATATAAAATTAGTAATAAATTTATTTGTTTTAATCTCTCAATAATTTTCTTCTACCCTGCCATATCAATTGGCGCTGCCTTTTTCTCAACTCCTTATACTCCCAATACATCTGTGATGTGACGTATCCATGCAGCCTTCTAAACTCATCTATCCGGACAATCCCTGATTGTACAATGGCTGATTCGCCTTCATGCCAGCAGTAGTATGGATGATGGCAGGGAATATCATGTTCTGAAGCCAATCCTGTTTTGCAGTTGTTGCAGTAATCCACAAACCACAACTCTTCCTCTCTTTCTCGTTTTTCTTTTTTGGCTTCGATTATCTGCTGTTTAATTGATTTCATAACAATCAATTTTTATAAAAACCATAAAAACCATAAAAATTATTGTAAACTTTTTTGATGGTTTTTTTAAAAACTCCTTAAAATCCTTTAAATCAAATAATAACAATCCATAAGAAGTTTCACGAAAATGATTTTTTAAAAAACCAAATTTTGCCGGAGTATGCAGGGCCACTTGTTAAACATGCCCCCACACATTTCCGGAACTTCAGTTTTTTGCAAAAACCAACTCCCTAAAACCAAAGCAAAATCCTCTAATTTATCTAAAAACAATTATAAACAATTTTTTAAAAAAACTTTTACAAAAGTTTTTATAAGTTTACATGGTTTTTTTAGTTTTTTGGTTTTCATGGTTTTTCAGTTTTTATGGTTTTTTGCCAATCCATATTGGTTTTCTTATATCTGAATCAAAGTTCATTATACTTAACCCCTCAATAAATTTATCTTCCTTCATAATGTCTACAACCCACTGTCCAATCTCATAGCAGATA
Organism: Methanobrevibacter sp. UBA212; assembly: GCF_905233225.1. Classification (NCBI taxonomy): domain Archaea; kingdom Methanobacteriati; phylum Methanobacteriota; class Methanobacteria; order Methanobacteriales; family Methanobacteriaceae; genus Methanobrevibacter; species Methanobrevibacter sp. UBA212. The sequence goes on along the minus strand of NZ_CAJODJ010000011.1, from coordinate 98,140 downwards.
TCATCATATACTGAATCGTCCATGTGCTTTAAATCATAGCTGATTGATTCAACTTCACTTTTTGCAAGGTCATATACATTGGATCTTCCTGACCTGTCAGTAATCTGTAGAAATCCCTTGTCAGCCAGTTCATACATATATTTCCTGGCTGATGCCTTGCTCAATCCTAGGCTTTGAAGTGTGAAGTAATCATTGGTTGTAATTCCCATGTTCAGCACTTCCCTGTCCTTGCTTATCTTCCAATCATCAATATTGTTTCTGATATCGTTTAGAACCTCAACAGCTTTTGGTGCAAGGTTTGCAGATATGCTTTCCTTGTATGGTCTTAAAAGACTCATGAACAATTGCACATCAGCAATATTTGTGAGCACCACCTTTTTTCCGTCAACATCATAGACTTTATGATTATAATAGTTCAGGGCAGTTATTGTTTTAAGTAACCCATTGAACTTGTCAAAATCCCTTTTGTAAAAAGAAGAATTCTTTAAAAAGTCTATGACAAAATGAACATAGGGATTTATCACTACAGTATTTTCAAATACCTCCTTTAGATGCAATAGCATGTATGGCACCAGTTCAGCTTCCTTTTCGTATTGCTTTAAAATCCTATAGCTTTTGCCGTGCTTGAATTCCAGTGCACTTTTTCTTCTGTTGAAGATTTTCTGATTGTCCATTCTAGGTGTGATGAAAATGCTTCTGCTCATTTCCTGATCATCAAAATAATGATTAGGTACGGTAGTATATGTCAGGCATGGCTTGCCTTCAAGTTCCAGGTCTTTTACATCCCATCCGCCTTCACCGTCCGGAATGTTTAATGGCTTGTTTAGAAAGCCGTCAGACTGAAGTTCCTTCATGAGGTTTTTGGACTCCTCCATGAATTCATGGTCATTGCTTCCTCCCATATCTCCATAATTGACAATCATCCCGTCATAGAAATATCTGTCCTTTTTGGCACGGTTGAAGAGTGCAGCCTCGGTAATCTTTTTTTCATTGACAACAAACCTTTTGGGAATCAGTCTTAATGCTGTTTCCTGAATATGTGATTTGCCGCTGCTTGCCTCGCCAAGACATATTACAGAAACAGGATTTTTGAGGATAACTTGTCCCGCATATACGGTAAATGCATACATTATGTTGTTGCGCTCACCTGCAGTAAACCATTCAACAAGACTTCCAATATAAACTAAAGGACAGCTTAGAGATTGCAATTTGGTGATAGCTTCCTTTAATTTATTGGAATCCTTTTCCTGCTCGGCCTGTTTCTTGTCAGCTATTTCCTGCTCGATAACAGATAGCTCATTTTCATAGTGAAGCTGCAGCAATTGCTTAAGTTCTGAAAACTGGTTGTTGACCTGTCTCGGTTCCAACTCGCCGTTAGGATTTATAATCTGCTTGAACTGTCTTGCGACATTGCTTTGGGAAGATAATGTAGCGGGAGATTTATTTAGATATTCTCCGATTTTATTACCATACCTGTTTTTAAATACATATGTGACCTTATCAACATTGTCCCTGTTGATAATGAGAGTTATTGTATCCTTTGTCGGTAATTCAGCTACATTACTCATTCATACACCCACTTATTTTACCTGAACGTCACGTACGATGAAACTGTAATAGATATAGCTTCCGGACTTTTCTTTGACCTGTATTGTCATTTCACCTAAGTTGTTTACGAATTCCCTGTATTCAGTGAGGTTGACGTTTCTTAAGATATTGGATCTGCCAACACTTCCTGTATTTTCCAATTCTAAGATAGAGGTTATGAAGTCAAAGAGTACACTTCCTTTTCTGATGTTTTTGTGAAGGTCACCATCGTTTTTGAGGTTAACGTTTATTTCAACGTATATTTTTTCATCATCTTTGAAAATGAATAATTTAAAACGGTTAATGGTTTTTTCCTCACCGTCATCATCGAAAGTGTAGGATGTGACAGATGACATTTCAGGCCTGCCAGTTATTAAAGTTCCATCTTCAAAGTCCCTTAGTTCTGCTTTTTCATATCCTTCCGGGATTTCAACGATTTCTTCAAAGTCCAATTCTGTACCTGTAAATATTGTTTGTCTGGTATTTTCAAAACTCATTTTATTTGTCTCCTAAAAAAATATTTAAGAGGAATTATCCTCTTTTAAAAATTTTGATTGTGATACAATCTTTTCTGCGGACATCTCTTCTGCTGACACTTCACCTGCTCCAATCAGTTCAGCTATTGCACGATTAGTTGCACGTGTCTTTGCAGTGCTCATTATAGTGTGGTCAGACACTTTGTCTTTACCTTTTTCAGACCTTGAGCATAATGCATCAGATTCTACGTTGCGACCATTAGGCAATGTTGCACGCACGCAGTAGTATGCTTCTCTGATTCTGCCCATTTTTGTCCTTTCAAGGTCACGGTCAACAATTTCAGTATCAACATTGAATGCCCTTGAGAGCTTCTGCCATGCTGACTTTTTCTTGAAGTGTCTTTTCACTTTAACGTAGTTTCCGTCTTCATCTTTTTCTTTAACAATTATTTCCTGATAGTCACTGTCATTCAATAATCCTTTGCAGAGTTTTTGATAAGCGTCCCACTGTTCAATAGCTACATCAACATCCGGGACATTATCAACAGCAGTGACTATTTCAGTCTCTTGTGGATTTTCAATTAGTTCTGCTTTTACCATTATTATCACCTTTTTTATAATACTCCGAAGCTTGCGGTTGTGATTCCAAACCACCCGATAGCTATGGCAAATATAATGCTTCCAATCCAAATCATTTTTGGATTTGGCCTCATCGGTTCTTCTTTTGGATATAATCTTGCTGGTTTGGACATTTTAACTCAACTCACGCCTGATGCATATTTCAACAATTAAATTCAAGTTAATTATTGAAGTCCATCCGTTTTTTCTATGGATGTATATTCTGTTATCATTCAGGAAAGCAATGTCATCTGATTTGGTAACTGGAAAGTAGTGATCTTTATTTGCAGATACAAATGCGACAAAGAAACCGTCTCTGAGGTTTTGCTGCATTTCAAGGATTGCATTTTCCATATTTACCATCTCTTTTGTTTTTCCTGAATCCGACAATGAAAGGTTCCCCTCTTATGAATTTGATAAATCCAATATCACCCTCTGTTGCATATTGGATTAATGACAATAGTTTGGCATGTATTGCTGCCTGGTATGCGTGTTTACCTCCGTCCATCAATACTATGCCGTCATCGTCAATGTAGAGGATTTCCTGTTCCATATCTCCTTTGGCAATTTTGACCTCACCGCTATGGGTTAAGATGCCATGGAAATTGTCTTCGAATTGATTGATTGAGGTTGCCATTATTTTTCAGCCTCCTATCTTTCAAATTGTGAACAGCTATTTATGTCAATGCCCAATTGGTCAATTCTATCAAAAATATTCCACATTTTTTCCCACATTTCTTTTGGGACCACAACGTGGATTTTACCGTCAATTTCTTGTTCCATCATATTTTAAAGACTCCTGTCATGATATTAAATTTAAATTCTACACTTCTGGTATTTAGTCCAGTTTCATTATCTTGATTCTGTATGACTCGAAGAATTCCCTTTCATTGCGGATGTTTTCTGTTTCCTGAATTTCGGCAATGCATTCTTCAAGTGCCCTGAAGTTATTGAAGATAATTATTTCATTTGGCCGCTGTTTTATTACTTCACACATGATCTTTTGTCTCCTATTTTTCCCGTAATCATAAACGGGTTTAATAATCAACAGTCTGAAAACTTGTTATGGGCCAGAAGTCTTTGAAAATAAAAATAGTATGTTGTAAAATCAATTTTCCATTCTTTACCGAATATTTAGAATAAGATAAGTTGGCTCTGGTTTAATATGTATAAATATTTATATATTGCTTAAAATAAACTAGATATTGGGTTAAGTTTTGAAAAGTATTAATTTTTAACTATGTTTTTGTGGACATGTCTAATTATTTTTATTTTTCTTACTGACCCATTACAGGATTATATTAAAAATATTTTATAGTTCGTTATCCAAAATAAAATTATTTTTTTATAATCCTTTTATTATGATCTTTTTTTCTCACTGCTTTTTTGATATTTTACCTCCAGATATTTATTTACAGACATTACCAAGGAAAAGTTGTACGAGTGTGAAGTATTGCCCCCACTTCGTAAAATTGCTTTCAGTCAGTAATGACTATTTTAAGGTCTATAATTTTGTGTATATAAACATTTTGTTTGGCATATTTTTAGAAACTGTTTAAATATAACATTGTAATACTTGACTTTAAGCATAGTGTTTTTGAGAATTTGTATAAACAATTCAATATTAAAATTCGACGGGAAAAGTGAAATGTATAAAATCAAAAATTCGAAAACCCAAAAAATCATGGCCATAAAATTTCATCTCAAATCAAAATAATGAAAATATAAATTCAGATGCAGAACACTATTTAAGTTTTTTTAAAGACTCACCATAGCTATTATTATTTCATAATCATTTAAATATTTCAACAATACAGCTATCCATCTAACATCATGAATAATTACAATAGCAGTGCAGTAATATCTTAAACGATAAAATTCACTCAATTGATAAATCAGACATTAACGACTGCAATTTCCAATTTAAAACTTACTTTTCCATATGCAATTCAAAACAATATTATGGATTCAATAACACCAACGTTAATGTCAATGCAGTCAATTAAACAAAAATAAAAGCATCTCGTTTAATTTATCCCATGTGAAATTATTGAAATAATACTTACCAAATGCTCTCTCATTCACTATAAATACGCTCGTTAAAAAAAATAATAATCACCACTCATGAAAACAGGGAGAAGTAAAAAAATGATTAGGAAAAACGACCGAAATTTATTGCAATGGATTTGTGAAAATGTAGTTGACTTCGAAGATGAGAATGATGAATCCGGATTAACCTGGAACAGCACACATGAAGACGCCTTGAAGTTCATGGGAAGCATTCCTCCAAAAGAAAAAGCTCAAAAGTATGGAATATATTCCTGCAGAATGTATTTTATTGAAATAACTGAATTTGATGACATCAAAGAAGGTTTGGAAAAAGGATTCATATCAAGGCACATGAGTCTTGTAATCTATCGCTGGAACAAATCTGTCGGACGTAAAAACTGGGACATGTCAGATGTTGATCAGGTATTGCATCCTGAAATCGGCAGCATTAGAAGTAATAATTTTATTTACAATAACATAAAACATCTGCTTGACATGGGAGTCATGGAATGCATCAACCCCGAAGTTAAAACCGGCAAAATATTTAGATTAACCGAAAAAGGCGAAAGAATACTTGAATCATCATAGCTTACCTGTTACCAACCAACATTAACACCCGCCATCAGCTATCCAAAACCAACAATCCAGAACCAGTTCATATACTACTGCAATTTAAAACAAGACATTATTTTCAAAATCACGGCAGTTAATGTAAAAACCAGTTGATTAAAATAAAAGAAAAAAAGTAGCTATTAGTTATATCAACATTAAAATTAAAATAAATGAATGTTTGGTAGGAGCATCTCACAAGTAAGATGCCACCACATTCATCATTCTTATTTTCCAACTTTTGCTTTGAGACCTTCCAGTTCTCTTTTCATTTCTCTAACATCATCCATCTCTTTTCTAATGTCAACAAGTTCTGATTCAAGCTTATTCTTTTCATTCTCCATTTGCATAAACTCAGGAGATTTGATGGACAGCTTTTCAACTTCCTTATTTATAGTTACAGCATGAAGATGCTTGATGTATTCATATTTCAAATCTTCAGGATTTGTCATGAAATAAGACTGATCGGTTTTGTTTTTAGCCTTTCCCTGCAAGTCATTTACATCATCCAGACTCATGCCGTCATTGTAAAGTGCAGATGCATGGAACTTACGGAGCATATGGCTTCTAAGCCTGTTGAAATATCCAACTTTGCCAAAACCCAATCCATCATTGATAGCAACAAACATTTCCGAAAGATAAGTTGAATTAATCTTAAAAAGAGATTTGTCATTAGTTAAAGGATCATTCCTGCTTAACAAATATGAATTTATCGCATTAACAGCTTCAGGACTGCAGTAGGTAGTGTAATGTTTATCAGTTTTTTGTCTTCTGATATTGAATGTAGGAACTACATTTTCTGCGTTGCCCAAATCCTCAATGATTTCATAGATATCTTTCTTATCTGTATAGTCACTTAAGGCCTTAATATAATCTCCGATTGTTAAATTAAGTACTTCTCTTTTAGCACAACCACTTGAAACCATAAAGCAAATGACAGCAGACATTAAAGGACTGGCAACACTTAGTGCTTTCCTTAACAGTTCTTTGTCCGGCAAATCACTGAATCTTATAGGTTCTGAAGTAGTGACATTCTTTTTGTTGACTGGAGGCAATGGGAACAGTTCAATCTCAAAATATTTGTATATTGTTAAAATAGGTCTTAAAAGAGTGTTGACTGTATTCAATGCATAGTTTTCCAACAAGTGTTGTCTGAATGTTAACAATCTTCTTTTTAATTTTCTTTTTTTCCATTTGATGCCTGCATCTTCTTCAGCTTCTGCTTCTTTCAACAGTTCTTCCAAAGACATTGAACAAAAAGTAGTGTATTTGTTTACAGCATCCTTGTATACTTCTCGTGTCCGTTTCGCATGATTTCGCATCATGTGTATTTCATCTAAAAGTTCGTTATCCATACTATCACTTTCTACAAAATATATAATATATTTTCATAGAGAGCATTTGATAAGTATTATTTACAAGAAGTGTAAGATATTTTCAATACCTCCATATCTATAGGATGCATAATATCCCACACATTTATAGTGTCGGATATTTTCGATTACTGCATGTCAGTCGGATGCATAATATCCCACACTTTTTAAGTGTCGGATATTTTTTGTAACTCCATATCAACGGGTTTCATAATATCTCACCTATTCTAAAACAATATTTTGTATGATGCTGACCATTAATAAGATTTTTTAAAATCACTGAATTATTTTTACTATTGGAATTTCTCTTCACACTTCAAAAACATTATTATTTTCATGTTTTTTGAAATCAAATGCATCAAAAACATGCAAAGATTCAATGAATGTAGATTATAACAATATTTATATTGAACGATAAATAAAACTAATACTTACTCATACTGAGTTCGATAATAAAAAAGAAGGTGAATTAAATGAATTTAGGAGACATAATAAGTGAGGCTTTGATATATCCATTACATAATATTAAAGCTTTAGTTTTATACATAGTTTTAGGAATAATTGCAGCAATTGTCGGAGGAACATCAATAATCGCTTTTTTAACTGCTGCAGGTACAACAGGAGCATCCTCTTTTGCTCTTGACGGAGTGGCAATTCTTGGAATCATTGTTTTCATTATATTGCTGTTTCTGATTAAAGGATATGGACTGGACGTTGTAAAATACGGTATTGAAAGAAGAAGTGACACCCCCAACATTGATTTCGCAAGGCAGGTTCCAAATGCAATCAAATTACTTGCTGTTGATATCGCATATTACCTTATCCCTGCAGTCATCATTTTTGTTTTAGGATTTATCTTCAGAGACTGGATCCTAACCATAATCAGCATAATCTTAATTATAGTATTTGCTTTAGCAAACTTCATGGCCAGATGCAGATTGGCAAAAACAGACAGTATTGGTGAAGCTTTAGCTGTAGGGGAAGCTATCGGAGACATATCCAGAGTTGGTATCGGCAAACTTATTACAGCAATACTCATCATCATAATCATAGCTGTGGCCATCATATTCGTTACAGGCCTTGTTGCCAGAATAAACAATATACTCGGAAATGTACTGTTAGGTATCGCTATGGTTTACCTGGTATTATTCTACCACAGAGTTATTGGTTTATTATACTCTGAAGTATAATAAAACCACTCTTTTTTCTTTTTTTAAATAATGACCATCTCATCAATCCTGTTTTTTGACACAAGATTATCCGGCATTTTTCAAATATTTAAAATATATTAATGCATAAATATAATTATATTAAGTTTAGGGAAAGTCATATGCGAAAAATAACATTTAAAATCTTAACAAAAATGCCGACAAGATACATAGACAACGGCCTTATTTTTATAACTGCTCTCTTCATTTACGGAATCGTCGGCACACATTATATAATGAATCTGGGCTGGTTTGACTCAATATACTATGCAACCATTACAATGACAACCGTAGGATATGGGGATTTCCTGCCGTCCACCGGAATTCAAAAGATATTTGCAACCACCCTGGCGATTGGAGGAGTCGCATTACTTGCATATGTATTTAATATTATTTTAACAAATTTCCAGGAAAAAATGAGTAAATATTCACAAGGAGCCAAAAAAATGAAAGCCATTGAAGTGATGAAGGATTATTATATTATCTGCGGTTTAGGAAGAGTTGGAAAAGTGGTTCTTGAAGAGCTGCTTGAAAGAAATCAGAACGTGATTGTAATAGACAAGGACAAGGACAAATGCGAATCCCTTAAAGAAACAGATAATCTCATCGTCATAAATGAAGATGCAATTGAAGATGACCTTATAGCAAAACTGGCGGGCAAAAAATGCAGAAGCGTCATAATATGTACCGGAGATGACGTGAACAACCTGTATATCGTATTGACCATCAGGGAAACAAATCCAGATGCATGGATTGTCACAAGGGCCAGCAAACTCGACAACATCAAAAGACTTAGAAAAGCCGGGGCAGATAAGATTGTGTCACCGGAAATAATTGGAGGAGAAGACCTGTACTACGAATCCGCAAGGCCGCATATCTTAAGAGTTACAGTAAAACATACTGTTGATGAGATATATGACGAATTCAGGTTAATTGCAAAGCATGGCTGCACATTGGAAACCATAGATTACCACATTCCAGGAATTGAAACACCCCTGACACGTGAAATCAAAGCAATGAAATTGCATGACGGAAAACGATACCAGAATTATTTAAACAGCCATGATGACCAGAGGCATGCATTGGAAAACTTATATAAAACCGTGAATACCGTGCATTCCCATTTCATTTCAGGCCCTGACCAAGTAGCATTCGATAAGCTGCTGAAAGATCTAGAAAAACAGGAAGAAATAATCGGCGTAAACCTGACAAATGAAGAAATAGCTAAAATCACATCAAAAGAAATAAATTAAGTACAATCAAGATATTTTAATTGTACTTTTAGCGGATACATAATACCTATCATCTCCGGAGAAGATTGCAACCTTATAGGTTCCCTCATCCAATGATTTAGTATTGAACTTCGCAACTCCTTTAGAGTTTGTTTTGATTGTATAAACCTTTTTGCCAATTTTCAACTTGAGCTTGAGATTCTTGATTGGCTTTTTGGTTTTCTTATCCTTAACTGTTATATCAAAAGTTTTAGATTCATTTTGAATTATGGTCAGTTTTGGAGCGTTAACCTTGGTTTGTGTCTTGATTAACTTGTCAATGCTTCCAAACTTGTGAGTGCCAAGCAGCAATTTGGAAGGTGTTTTAGGCAAATGATATTTTGAGAAGAAAACCCCCTTGAATTTTACATCATCCATAAGGCCTCCTGTGCTTCTTCCAACCAAACGGCCGTTATCATTTGCAACATAAACCTTTAAAGTGGAAGTCGTTTTGCCCTCTTTTGTAGTCGCTTTCCAATGGAATGCAGTCACATCCCTTCTGTTGACCCCATATGAATCGGTTGCGGCAGCCTTGATTGCAGCAGTTGCAGGATTTTTAGATAATTTTGCCCAATTTCCATGCCTAAAGGAAGAGCGAACATTAGGAACATCAATAAACTCACCCTTTTTTAATTTGCCTTTAATGATACTGCCACTCCAGACAAGGCCATACTCACCATTTGGAGCCTTGATTGAAAAATGACCGAGGGACAATCTTCTTTCATAACTTTGAATTTTTCTGAGGTATGATTTTTTGATTTTGCCTAACTTGACTATTTTTCCTGCAAGCTTTTCTATAGCATGATTGACAGTGGGATTGTCTGCCCCTCCGGTTCCAAACATCCAGCCATCTGCTGTTGTCACAAGATGGAAAAAGTAGCTGTTGGTCTTATATTGCTTTATTGCAGCCTTTCCGTTTATTTTATATTTGACAATGTGCAGCAATTTGGCATTTGTCGCATCCCTTCTGAAAGCGGCAACTGACTCGAACTTGCCAACCTGCAAAAATAGGGAACTGCAGCCCATTTCAGCTGTCTCTTTGATGGTCAATTTTGCCTTTGACTTTTTGGCCTTCAAATTCTTGCTTTTCTTAACGGAGGTTACTACCTTATATGAACCTGCCTTAAGATTTTTCTTTAATTTTGCAACACCCTTGGAATCGGTAGTTGCCCAGTAGGTCCGATATTTATTGTTTTTATAAACTTTAAATGCCACCTTGACCCCTTCAACAGGTTTTTTAGTAACCTTATTGATGACCTTTGCCTTGAAATAAAATCCTGATTCAAAATACGTCTTAAAATTTTTAGTATTTATTTGCAGGGATGCCTTATTGACCTTAACAATGGCATTTGTACTGCTTGCAGCATAGTCACTATCTCCTGCAAAACTGATTTTTGCAGTGTAGGTTCCAGGATTCAAATTAAGCTTTAAAATAACCTTGCCCAAATTATCGGTAAGTTTATCATAATTCTTATTGTTTAAGGAAATGAGAATCTTCTTGTTTGCAATTGGCTGATTGTTGGAGTCCTTTAAATAGGCAACCAGTTCAGAATTTTCCTTGTAGTAAGTCTTAACATCCTTTGTTTCAATTTTAGTGTCTGCAATGCCCGGCGAATCCTCTATTGCCTGCGTTGATTCGCTTGCATTGTCATCAATCTCCTCGATTATTTGGGTTTCGGAAATGTCCTGAGAGGAGACATTGTTGTCCAGTGCAATATCCTCACTGGCCGAAACCATCCCAATAGTTAAAAGAATTAAAAGAAATATCGGAACTATTAAAAATTTTTTATCATATGCCATGATATTACCTTTTATAATAAATGTTATTTTAATGTTTTTCCACTTTTCGCCAACATCGAAGAAATCCTTAATTTCTGACTTCCGAGTGATGTATTTTTTAGACAATATCCGCAAGTTAAATCGCCATTTACGGCAAAAAATAGTATTTAAAAGTGAAATGAATATTAAGAACTAATATTCAAATCACAATTTTCAACTAACTTAAATTTAAATTAAGGGTTATGTAACGAAATGTTACAATTAAAATTTTGTAAAAAATAGCTTATAAGAAAATATTATTAAAATAAGAATAGAAGGAGTTCAAGACAAACTCCTAAAAAAAATTTATTTTTTGACTTTAACGGTCAATTTCTTGACAGTTTTGCCATAGCTTGCCTGAATCTTGACCTTTTTTCCTACTTTGAGCTTTTTCAAGAATTTTTTCTTGATGGTGACTTTTGCAACACCCTTCTTGTTGGTTTTTGCCTTGAAGGTTTTCTTGTTGAACTTGAATTTGATTGTTTTACCTTTGGCAGCTTTCTTGTTGATTTTTAGTGTTGCAGTCAAAACAAGCTTTTTGGCGGATTTTTTGACCTTGACCTTTTTCAAGGTTAAGGACACCTTCTCCTTGCTTGTTTTCTTGAAAGTGATGGTTTTGCTAACAGCAGGATACTTATAATCTCCGCTATAAGTTACAACCGCCTTGTAGGTTCCGTCAGCAAGTCCAGGAATGGTTAAAGAACCCTTGCCTGTGAAATAAGAACTGGTGTATTCTTTTCCATTAATTATTACAGATATTGCTCCTCCAGCATCATTTGCAACATTTACTTTAACTACAGGATCATTACCTGCTTTTGAATCAATTGTAGCAACCATATTTGGATTAGGACCTACAAAAATTGAATAAAAGTCAAAATAATTCTCTCCAGAGTCATCATAATAATTAAGCTCAATAACCTTATTACCAATTTCTTTAGCTAAAAAGTCAATAGATGCCTTTCCATTAATTACTTTTTCCTTGATAATTTCATCATAACCTGGAACCTCCAACTCCAAATCACCGGAATAAGTATTTGGAAGAGTGAATGTTAAAGTGTATTTTTGATTAATTATCATATCCCGTTCTAAATCTATTTGAGGAGTAACTCTAAAGTTAATATCAACTGAATCAACACCATAATCATCTGAAGTGTATTCCATTTCAATTTCTAATTCTTGATTAAATTTTCTAAAATCATTTAATGACACACTAGCATAACCATTAACTAACGGTACATCACCAACAACATTACCCTCAACTTTAACAACTAAATGTCCCTTAGCATCAGCAGGCAATTCCAAATAGACTTCATTATTCTCATTAAATGCAATATCATTATTCATGGAAATTTTAGGATATACATTAACTATTGTATCAAGTGAACGAGGAGCATGTTTATTATCCCCTAAATAATCAATATGAACATTATGAAGCCCTAAATCAAGACTTTCTAACTTAATAAATGCATTACCTCTTATTATTGGAGCCACATAACGTTTTCCATTAATGATAACCACAATATCTCCAGTAGGATTGGGGTTATTTGTAGGTCCATAAACATAAACACCCAAATATTCATTACTTGCAGAATATACAATATCCATAGTACAACGGATATAACATGAAACAATTTCAAAAGTAGTTGATGCAGAACTTGCGCTATATTGATTATCACCAGAGTACTTCACTTCAGCAATATGCTTCCCAATATCATCAACATTTACATTAAAGTAATGTGTTTTTCCAGTAATATTTTTATCACTTATGAATTTACCATCCATATATAATGATAAAGTTCCATTAACTTTTTTTGGTAAGGATACTTTCACATATTTATCAGAACTATAACCTGGAGAGAATTCATCGATTACGCCCCCCATTTCACTTTCCCACCAAATATCCACATCCATAGATAGCGATTCCTTTTCAGAAACAACCTCTTCAGAATAAGTGGATTCAAGCAAATCATTTTCTTCATTTTCACCTAATCCAACCTCATCACTTACTTCTTCAATCGAATTAAGCGTATTTTCCTCAACTGTTGAGTTATCAACTGAAATATCATCAGTTGCACTAACAGCACCTAACATAAAAATAGCCAGTATAGCCAAACTAACTAAAAATAGCTTATTATATTTCATATGATTACCTTACAAAATTTACTTTTAAGCTAATTGCTTAAATTGTAACATTATTGTTACAATTAGGTTTTTTGTTAAAGACCGTTGATAAATAAATATTATTAAATCAATAATAAAAATATGGGGAAATTAAGAATTTCCCCTCAAAAAAAGTTATTTTTTCACTTTAACTGTCTTTTTAACGGTTGTTTTGTCATAACTTGCTTGATATTTGACTTTTTTACCAAGCTTAAGTTTTTTCAAAACAGATTTCTTAATGGTGACCCCGGCAACACCTTTCTTATCGGGTTTGGCCGGTTTTTGTAAATGTAATTGTTTTTGAAACACATGGATATTATAATTGCCACTATAAGATGCAAATGCAGTGTATGTTCCGTCGCAAGCCCAGGCATCTCCAATGATACAGTTTTGCAAAATAATAAGTATTGTATCCTTTTCCATTAATTATTACGAATATTGTTCCCCCGGCATCATTTGGAACATTTACCTTAAATACAGGATTTTGACCAACATTTGTTTCGGTCGCCACGCCTATAAAAAAAAAAGAGGAAAATATAAATTTTAAAAATAAAGCCTAACTACGATACAAAGTACCTGTTAATGATGCTTTAGCTTTGCCACAACTATACTTTATTTTATATTCTCCCAGTTTGCGAGGGGTTTTAAGTGTAAACTTAGCAATACCTTTTTTATTGGTTTTTGCTTTATATTTCTTGCCATTGAATTTTACAGTGATTTTTTTACCTGGTGCCGGTTTACCTTTACCATTAAGTAATTTAGCACTGATTTTAAATGTTTTACCTAATTTTTTAATATTTACTGATTTAGGTATTAAAATGGGCTTGACTTTAAGACTATTTTCTACTTCAAATCCTTTATAACTGGCAGTTATAATATATTTTCCAGGTTGAGAAGTGATTTTCAACTTTGCATAACCCTTCTTATCAGTTTTTACAACATATTTTTTATTGTCAATTTTGATTGTGACTTTTTCACCAGCTTTTACCGGATTTCCATTATCATCAAAAACTCTTATTTTATAGGTTCCAGAACCAAAATACGCCTTCAAATTTTTATTTCCAGAAATTCTATTAAAAACTTTTACAGATTTTTCAGCATGCTCATCAGATACAGGATTATATGCATAAATCATATGGTTACCATTCTTTATTGGAACAATTAATGTTGCAACACCATTATCATTTGTAGTTCTAGAATATAAATTTGAATCAACTAGTAAAAAGACCTTTGAATTTTTTAATAAATTTCCATCGGTATCATAAAATGTTGAAGTATACTCAATAGCACCATAATAAATCTTAGTAAGTTTATCCATCTTTATAGTAGACAAAACAGTGATAGTTTTTGAAAGTGATGATGAATAATATTTGGAATCTCCATTAAATGAAACTGATAAAGAAATTTCATCAGGCCTAATTAGATCCAAATAAATTTTACCCTCATCATCAGTTGTAACATTCATTTTGTCATCATTTGAAGTAACATCTATATATTTATCGGATAAAACTTTACCGGAACTTGATTTTAATTGGAAAGAAATTGTTGAACCAACATAATATTTTTCTCGCTCTTCAAAAGTGATAATTGTTTTTTGCTTACCTTTTTCTAAAACATCATCAGATGAAGATTCTAAAAAATCACTTCCGGAAGGATTTTCTACACAATCATCTCCATCAATATTAAGTTCCCCAGCCAAATCCTCTTCCATCGCCAAATCATCAACTGTAATATTTTCTGAAGCAGAAACTATGCCCATGCTTAAAACGGCAAATAACAGAATTAAAAATAATTTTCTAATAATATTTTCACATCCACAACATACTATTTTATTCAAAATAATTTTTGAAAAATTTTCCTTTTATAAATTAAATTTGAAAGTATGCCATTTACACACTTACAAAAAAAATATGCTTTAATTAAAGATATTTATAACATTATTTATTTCAACTAAAATATAAACAAATATTATTAAAAAAAGAATAAAGGAGTTAAAAAGTCAAAAAAAGTTATTTCACTTTCACTGTCTTTTTAACCGTATTTTTTGAATAAGTTGCCTGATATTTGACCTTTTTTCCAACTTTAAGTTTTTTTAGAACTGATTTTTTGATAATTATTTTAGCTACGCCTTTCTTATTGGTTGTGGCCTTATAAGTTTTTTTATTAAATTTAAAGATTATTATCTTACCTTTAGCTACCTTACCATTGATTTTTAATGTTGCTTTTAAAACCAGTTTTTTAGCGGATTTTTTAACTGTAATCTTTTTAAGTGTTAAAGTTATTTTATCTGCTTTTTTAACTGATGAAACTTTATTTTGATTATCTGAAGGCGAAATTATACTAAAAGTACCATTAAAACTAACAGAGTCACTGTCAACACCAGAGTATCTTATTTCAAAATTATGTTTACCCAGAGTCAGATTATATTCAGGAGAATTCATTAAGAAATAATGAGTATAACTGGTTATTTTCTTATCTTTTATGAAGAATCCATCAATATAAAGGGATAATTTTCCACTAACCTTTTTAGAAAGATCAACGATGAAATAATTTGATGAATCGTTGATTAATATTTCATTTTTATAGGAAACATCTAATTCAAACGGAGTAAAATCATATTCCGCTTCAACTATGTAAAAACTACCCCATGAATAATCATCATCAGTATATTCCAAATAAAAATAATTTTCGTCATCGGTTAATGGTACTTCAATACTTGAAACTCCATTTGAAACTTTTTGACTTTTAATTAGATTAGTTTTATTTAATTTAAAACCGTCAGTAACAGCGGAGTAAACATTAAAGTTACCTCTTGCAGATTTTGTTAAATTTATGGAAACAATACATTTATTATCCTCAACGGCGTTTTTAGGAATTGTAAAACTTGGCAATGTTTCAAAATCTAAATAAATAGTTTTTTCAGGATATTTATCATCCCCACTGTATTTGGCTGAAAGTTGATTTTTACCGAATTTAAGATCAGATGCGGCGATATTGAAATCATATGCATCTGTATAAGATTTAATGTAATTCAAAATTTTGCCATTATAAACAACAGTTAAGTTACCTCTATGATTATTTGGTAAAATTACTTTAAAATTAAAATCGCTCCCCCAAATTGCATACTGATAATCATCTTCCATAGAAACTACATCCATTTCATCAGTAAAACCTAAAGCATCTTCATCCAATACTCCTACTTCAAAACCGAATGTATAAGAACGAGATACTTGTGTTTGATGAATCAGAAGCTCATTATTATTTTCAGCATATTTGACAGAAACCAAATAATCCTTATAGTCCAATGATTTTAATTTACTTAAACTAATCAATTGAACAGCACATGCCGGAAAATCAGGTTCATTATCATAATTAATAAGAGGATCAAATGTTTCATTAAATATTAGATTATCATCAAAGAAAATTAATACATTACCATTCTTCATTTCAGAGGAGTACAGATTAAAGTAAAACTCAGGAGTGCATTCCTTTGAAATTTCACCATGAAACACACCTTTTTCAAAACTTTCTATGTTCTTAAAAGAGGATACCATTAACTTATCCTTATCATTATCCCTATCCAAGACGTCTCCAGTTTCAGATTCATCTTGAGAAATTTCATCAACGTCTTCATTTGATGATGTTTCAATTGCATCATCAAATGTTTCAGAAACTGTAAGATTGTTGTCTGAGATTTCATCAGAGGCACTTACAGCACATCCTGTCAAAATGGTTAGTAATATGATACTAACCAAAAAAAATCCTTTAAATTTCATTAAAATCACATTTAATACGATCAATAAATAACTTCAATACCGGCTATTTATAACTAATGTTGATATAATTTCATTTTAAAACATTAGTTACATTAAATATTTTAAAAAAGAATAATTATACTAATATTATTAATTTAAGTATACTGAATTTGAAATACTAATCCATATCGCCAAATAATAATCTCCATTGAGGATTACTATGAATTAAATCAAAACGGGAGTATAAATACTCCAACAAGTACTCTCCATCTTCAGTGATTGAGAAAAATTTCAGTTGTTTATTATTCTTCATTTTAAACTCGCTAGTGATTAATCCAGATTCCTCCATCCTATTTAAAATAGGGTAAATGTTACTTGGATTTGATTTCTTAAGAGATCCTTCCTCAATAAGTATCATGAAAAATTTATCCAATTCCTTTAATATTCCGTAGCCATGAATCAATTTATTATATCGGATTACCCACAAAATTAGAAAACGGGACATACCATTTACATATGATTTAATCACAGTGTTATTACTTACCACTTTGGAATAATTTTTCTGAACATTATGTGACTTTTCTCTCTTTGACATATTTTTTCTTCCTAAAAAAATAAATAACCAGTTAATTCATTCAATAAATTAAAATTATTAAAAAAACAATGATTAATAATCAATTAAGGATTTATAAAAAAATATATATAAACTAATATTATTAAAAATAGTATAAACTTTAATTAACTGATAATTTGGACCATATTTTTAAAAAAAAAAGAAAATTTATACAGTTTTTATAAAAAAAGTAAAAAAAAGATAGAGAAAAATTAATTTCTCTAGAATAATTCTTGTAAGTGGATTTGGTAAGGACCTAAGCTTCCGCCGTAGTTACCAGCACCGATTTCAATAACACCAGGCACTTGACAAGCAGCTTCAATACCTGCTTTCATAGCGGCTTTGACGGATTCTTCATCTACACCGTCAATAACGATTTCCATATTACCGAATACATTTTCTGGTAATTCAGTTTCTACTTGATCTTTTAAAGTTACACATTCTTTTTCGTTGGTGGATGCGCTCATGAAAGAGTATTTGGAACCAGTTTTAGAACCGGAAGCAACCATACCACCAGAGAAAGGAGTGATTACACCAGGAACAGCGTGAATAGCATCAACAGCAGCTTCAGCAGCAACGATAGAAGCCATTTGACTGTCAGCCATGATGAAGAAGTTTCCACCAGCTACTCCGTCTTTGCATCCCATTTCGTCTTCTACTAAGAATTCACCGGACATGATAGGAATAACGTGCATTTTTTTGCCGTTTACATCTTTTTCAGTTTCGAATCCGTCACCGAAGAATTTGAGTTGTTTTCCGGTTGGGAAAGATTCTTCACTTTCTAAAGCATTGAATGCTGCTGCGGTAGGAGCGGTTAAAACACATTGTCCGATCCTGTCCATGATTTGTCCGCCTAAAGCTTTTTTGGACATGTGACAAATCATAATTGCATAACCTGGTCTTCCATCTGGGGATTCAGTTGGAGGAACATATTGGTCAATACCTGCTTCTGCAGGACATCCGATAACTGAAGTAGCAAATCCGGTAGCTTCAGTAGCTGCAATTTTAGCTAAATGTTTAGTAGCTGCTTAATTCCAAAACCTTCAGCAAAGGTATCTTGTATTTCTACGCCATTAATTTCCATATTTTCACCAAAATTTTTTTAAAATTTAAATTTTTTGTGATAAATAAATTTATGATAATATATTAAAATAAAGTTTTCTATTTATCTGCCGGACCATCTTCAGATGACTCTTCAAGCTTATCGTCAGATGAAGAACCGGATATCTTATCCAAAACAGAGGTACCATAATAAGGTAAAATACATAAACCAATTATTATAGCCATCCAAAATGAAATTAACCTTTCAATAAGAGTTGCAGCCATACTAATTGATGCTGTTACTCCTGCAGCTGAATAAAAGACGACCATGATTCCATCTACAGCGCCCACTCCTCCAGGAAGCAAAGGAATCATTCCAACTAATGAAGCCATAATAAACACCTGCCCGATAACGAAAGGATTGATATTGGCTCCAAATGCTAAAAATACAAAATAGACTCTGAATATTTCAAAAAACCAAATTACAAATGACAAAGGCAATGCATAATACATAACCTTCTTATTATATATCATGTCTCTCATTGTACCTTGAAAATCACGGATGGTCTTATGGATTTTTTCTTCAAACTCTTCGGAATTTTTCTTATAAAACCTTCTAGACAAACCGATTATCCAACCCTCAACCCTTTTTCCGAAATTCGGGTTAATGGACATGTAAATAATGATTGCCAATATAATGACTATTACAATGACTGCTAAAGTCATGACAACAATCAGCCATTTATTGAAATTATAGTAAAAGCTCACTCCAATGATTGTCATGACCGCCAAAACAACAAATGGAAATGTATCCAATGCCCTATCAGCCACAACAGTTGCGAAGGTTTCCTCCATAGGATAATTTTCTTCGCGAGATAAAATATAAGCCCTTACTGGTTCTCCACCACCACGGCCGGAAGGTGTGATGTTGTTAACTGCAAGACCCACCATAACCATCGGAAGCAACTTTTTTATGCCAACATTAATATTTGCCACATCATTTAATATTTTCCAACGCAATGTGTAGAGATAATAAGTGAAAATTTGCATGGCGATACCTATAGCAATATATTCCCATTTGGCGATCTTTAAAGCTTCAATAACTTTGTCTATGCCCACAAAATATAGCATAACCGCCAATATTGCTATGCTCACACCCAATAAAAATACGGTTTTTTTATCCATAGTAATATATAATTATTCTATTACTTACTTATAAATTTATATAGAAATTTGTTCAAAATTTAATTAATGAAATATATTACAAAAACGGACTTGCTGATTGTTGCGAAAAATTCAGGATATTTAATGATAGGAATAGGCATAATGTGCTTGATTCCACTTATATTCGATTTAATCTATTTTGAATTTGATATTCTCAGTTTTGTTATTCCTGGATTGATTTCGATATTATTGGGCGTTTTTGGACTAAAATATTTTGAAGAAAAAATCGACAAGAAGATACGTTTCAAGCATGGTATGATAATATCAGCTTTCGCGTGGCTATGGGCAAGTCTTATTGGAGGTTTTGTTTTTACATTAGCAACCAACATACCGATCATTGACGGCGTTTTTGAAAGCATGTCTGCCCTGACCGGTACCGGAATCACAATGTTCATGGATGTGGAAATATTACCTCACAGCATACTATTTTTTAGAGCTTTTGAACAGTGGGTTGGAGGACTTGGAGTAGTTGTTATGGTAATTGCAGTTTTAACAAAACCGGGCAGCGTTTCATCAAAGCTATATCACTCAGAAGCCCGTGAAGACCGTATCAAGCCAAGTATCAAAGCAACAATGGAAAAAACCATTCAGATTTATGCAATTTATACAGTTGCAGGAGTCATATTGTATCTGATTGCAGGAATGCCCCTGTTTGATTCCATCTGCAATACATTCCATACTGTTTCGACAGGAGGAATGAGCATCAAAAACGCAAATATGGGATTCTATCATAATAACCTCATATACCTGATTTCAATCGTTTTGATGATTTTAGGTGCCACAAGCTTTTTGGCGCATTATAAGGTCATAAAAACAAAAGGAAAATCATTGCTTGGAGATTTGCAATTCCAAATAATCATAACAGTCATTGCAGTGGTTACCTTAATGCTTTATTTTGTCTCAAACATTGTTCCAATCGAACTGCTTTTTACAGTCGTGTCTGCAATGACAACAACAGGAGCAAGCGTAGCATCACCTACAGCAATGGCAGGATGGCAACCTTTCGTTTTAATCTGTTTGATGTGCCTGATGCTGACTGGAGGATCCAACGGTTCAACAGTAGGTGCAATCAAGCTTGTGCGTATGATAACTTATTTTAAAGGAATATACCGCCACATCAGAGAAATCCTATCTCCGGACGGAAGAGTGGTGCCTGTCAAATTACACGGACACACCATCCCGGAAAAAGCGATTGCACAGGCAGGAAGCTACATAACCCTTTACATGATGTTTATCATGTTTACATGGGCACTGTTCTGCCTATTCGGCTACGACCCATTCAAAAGCCTGTTTGCGGCAATGTCCCTTCAGGGAAACAACGGTTTAGACCTTGGAATAATCAATTATCATCTGGATTCTGTGCTTAAAGTAGTCAGCATGTTTGACATGTGGACCGGAAGGCTGGAAATATATCCTGTATTGATTACCCTAAGGGCCGGTTTTGAAATTTTTAAAAGATAGATTTATATTATCATAAAATATATATTGATTATCAATTGTTTAAGAGGCGATATTGTGTATGCGATAATTATGGGAGGAGGTCGTGTAGGACTTGCCCTTGCGAATTTATTAATTGACACCGGGGCAGACATCACTTTAATCGAAAGTAATGAGACATTATGCAATGAAATTGCAGGAGAACTCGATGCATTGGTCATTCATGGAAACGGAACCAGTTCCAAGCTACTTGAGGAAACCAACATCGAAGATGCGGATTTCTTCATTGCAACAACCGGAAACGATGAAGCAAACCTTTTATCATGCATTATAGTTAGAAAATATGATGTTGAAACTATTGTTGCACGTGTAAGTAACCCCGAGCACGAAGAAGCATTTAAAGAAGTAGGAATCGATAAGGTAATCAGTCCGGAAATCAGTGCAGCAAGGGACCTTGCGCAATTTGTTATGAATCCGAGAGCATCAAAAATTACAACCCTCGGGGAAGGTAACGCTGAAATTGTCGAAATGACAATAACAAATGATAAAGTCATCGGAAAACGCTTTAAAGAAGTGTCACCTACAAAAGACTACATCATTATTGCCACCTATCAGAATGGAAAACTTGTAATCCCACAACCTGAAAACGTGATTAACCCTGGGGAAAAAGTTTCCATACTCGTTAAAGGTGGAACTATGAAAAAAGTATCCAAAGACCTAGAGAAATGAGTAAGACATTCTAATATGCTCTTTTCCATTATTCTCAACTATCGGACCATGACCGGGATAGATGTTTTTAACATCTAATTCCATTAATTTTTTAACGCTGTTTTTCATGTCCTGGTAATCACCGCCAATGTCGGTTCTGCCAACGCCGCCACCGGCAAATATGGTGTCTCCTGAAATCAAATTTTCACCATCCCAAAGACATATTCCGCCACCGGTATGTCCCGGAGTGTGGATTACTTCAAAATCCTCGATTTTATCCCCATCTTCCAGTTCAATATCTACCCTTGAGTTATCCTCATTTTCAAAAGCGGACAGGGAGGTTCCCAGAGTATCCTTATTTTTCATTGAAATCGCATCCACCTTATGAACCGCAATCTTAGCGTCAGGGAAGAAATGATTGCCGCCAATATGATCAAAATGGCAATGGGTATTTACAATCATTTCAATATCTTCCGGTTCAACACCATTTTCGCGAAGTTTGGAGAATAGATAATCCTTGTTCTGGCCAGCGCCAGTGTCAACTAAAATTTTATCGTTGATTAAAAAGCAATTTGAATCGTAATTAAAACCAATTATAAAAACAATCGAACTCATGAAAGATAATATAATCAAGAAAGTAATTAAAAGTTTTGAAAAAAAGTTTTGTATAAAAATGGGGTCATAGGGATTTGAACCCCAATCCGGGGATGTCTCTTGCCTCAGTACTCCAATTGTTCATCACAACAAGTACTGTTAAGACAACTGGAGTCCCCGATGCTGCCAGGTTACACCATAACCCCACATAACATACAGTAATAAATTTTACTTTAATAATATATAAATATTTGCAATTATTCAAATTTCATTTGCTTATCGATACCAGCTATCTCATCAATTTCAAAGCCTTTTTCAAGTGCATAATCTTTTTCAACACGATAATTTCCGCTTTTGGTCCTAGGAGTATTTTGAGGTTCTAAAAATAGCCATTTAGTATATTTAAACCTGACTCCGATATATGGCTTTGCACCAAATATTTTTGAAAACTCACAAAGCGAAGTAATTTGCTCCTCTTCAATATAGATTTTTTCCTTGGTAGTCGTTTTAACTTCAATAGCCAAATAAATCTTGCCATTTCCAGCCAAAACATCAGGTAAAGGTCTTTTAGTTGCACCTCCAGAAGCTGGAGCTCTCATTGCAGCAAAATTTCTTTCCCATAATTTATGTACCAAATCCCTTTCTTCAGCAGATCCTTTTTTTGCCATGATAACACTCTATTAAATAATCTAAATCTAACCCTATATAAACTAAATGAGAGAGCATTTGAAAAGTAATATCGAAAAAAAATAGTTTTTATAAATGGGGCCGGAGCCGAGATTCGAACCCGAGTCCCGGGATCCACAGTCCCGGAGGATGACCGCCTACCCTACCCCGGCATTTATGATAAATTATATAAAAAAATTGTTAAAAGTGCGGGAGCAGGGATTTGAACCCTGGTAGACCTGCGTCAACAGGTCCTAAGCCTGTCCCCTTTGGCCTCTCGGGCACCCCCGCTTATAAAAAGTAAGGATACATAGAAACCATTAAAAATCTTAACAAATTTTTTGAATGCTCCGGCCGGGATTCGAACCCGAGTCTTCGGCTCGAAAGGCCGAAATGATTGGCCGGACTACACCACCGGAGCAAATACACATATGAAATTTTTTACATGGGCCCAATGGGGTTCGAACCCATGACCTTCCGGTTATGAGCCGGACGCTCTACCTGGCTAAGCTATGGGCCCAAAAGCGCCATCGACAGGGCTCGAACCTGTGACCAATCGGTTAACAGCCGAACGCTCTACCTACTGAGCTACGATGGCATAAGACACCCATCTTACTTAACCAAATATTGCCCATGATTAAAAATCAAAAGACTTTAAACAGTAATAATAACTATGCAGTACATAGTATATAAATGTTTTGATTATTTCAAAAATATAATGAAAAATCAAAGTACACTCTAAATATTAATTCCAACCAGTATATAAACTTTAAGGACAAATATACTACCATGGATTCTAACATATTCGACCTAATCAAAAAAGCTAATGAAAGCACTTTAAAAAATCACGGCGATTTAATCACTCTTGAGCGAGCAGTGTTCCTCTCCTGGTGGTGCGATAAGGGAGACTGTGCATTTTGCTATATGTCCACACAAAAGGACAAAATAAAAGATCCGAAAAAAGCAAGGCGAAATGTTTCAAACATCTATGCTGAAGCTGAAATGTGCAGACGTCTCGACTGGAACATCGAATTTTTATCAGGAGGATACGAATCATTCACAACACAGGAAATCAAAGAGATTGCAACCACAATTAAAGACATTACCAGAGACGGCGTTTGGTTGAATACCGGAATTACTGATGATTTGGCCGAGTTCGGCTCAGAGATTAAAGGAATAACCGGTGCCGTGGAAGTCGCCAATCCCTCAATTCACAACAGAGTCTGTCCATCAAAAAAGTTAGAAGACATCAGCAATATGCTGGATGTTGCAGACGATTTGGGATTTAAAAAGGCGATTACAATAATATTAGGTCTTGGAGAAACTTTGGATGATGTTGACTACGTTATCGACTACATCAAAGAACATAAAATAGACAGGGTGATTTTTTATTCGCTTAACCCCCATAAGGAAACGGTATATGCCAACTCTTCCCAGCCTGCCTCACTTTACTATGCGCAGGTTGTAGCCCAAGTCAGGCTTGCTTTTCCAGATATCGAGATAATCTGCGGAACATGGATCGATAATCTGGCAAACATTGGAATACTGATTCTAAGCGGAGCCAATGGAATAACCAAATTCCCATTATTCAAAATGTTCGGCACAAAATACGGAAAAAGAGTTGAGGAAGAAGTCAAATGGGCCGGAAGACAATTGAAAGGAACATTTACCGACAAAACACAATTGGGGCCTGAGAAAAGTGAAGTTTCACCTGATTTGGATAAATTCATTAAGCGATATGTTAAAGAATCTTTAAAAAATAAATATTAATTATCATATATACTATTATAATAAATTAAAACAAGGTGTAATAATGACAATGAAAGTAGGCGTTATCGGTGCTGGTTCTCTAGGTACTGCACTTTCACAGACAATCAGTGAAAATGTTGACCAATTATTATTACATGTCAGAAAACAGGAATTATGTGATGACATTAACAATATGGGATACAATACGCACTATTATCCTAACAGAAAATTGAATGACAATATTAAAGCAACAACAGACATGAACGATTTGATTGATTGCGAAATCATATTTTTAGCGATTCCCTCTTCTGCATTTAGGCCAACTTTAAAAAGCTTAAAGGAAGTGATTTCAAATGATACCATACTTGTTACAACCGCTAAAGGAATTGAATATCCTTCCTTAAACACAATGGGGGATTTAATCTCAGAATATTTCAATAACGAATATGTTGTATTGTCCGGCCCTAATTTTGCATCAGAAATCATGATAAAGCAACCTACCCTCACAAATATCGCATCAAGAAACCCGGAAAATTCCAAAAAGGTTAAGGAAGTCCTAACCACCAAACATTTCAAAGTCAAAATCATTGATGACATCAGAGGAATCGAGCTTTGCGGCGTTTTGAAAAATATCAATGCGATTGCAAATGGAATCTGTGAAGGTATGAAAATTAATGAGAATGCAAGATATGGAATCCTGACAAAAAGTTTTGAAGACACAATCACAATTATTGAAGCATTCGGAGGAGTTTCAGAAACCGCACATGAATACTGCGGATTTGGAGATTTGATTTTGACTTCAACTTCTACCGAAAGTAGAAATCATACCCTCGGAATCCTATACGGCCAGAGGTTAATCATCGATGAGGCCGCAAGCGGAATAGTGTTTGAGGGAAAGAATTCAATCAGAGCGGTGAAAGACATCTGCGCCAACAAAAACATCAACAGTAATATTGTGGATTTCGTTTATGACGTTATTATTGAAAGAATGAACCCTGTTAAAGCATTCGATATATTATGGGAGAAAATAGAATAGAAGGTGAAAAAATGATTGGAGTAATTTTATCAGCAGGAATGGGTACAAGATTGATGCCCCTTACAAAAGAAATTCCAAAACCTTTGCTTGAAGTTAATGGAATGACTTTGCTTGAGAGAATGATGAAAAACCTAATGAATGAAGACATTAAAGAATTCATTGTAATCGTCGGATACAATAAGGAGAAGGTAATTGATTTGGCTCCTAAACTGGAAGAAAAATATTCAGTTAACATAAAAATCCTGGAAAACGAAAAGTACGACGTTACAAATACATCAGTCTCAACATACATTGCAAGCAAATACATTGAAGAAAATCAGATGGATGACTTCATATTAATCAATGGAGACAACGTAGTTGACCCTGAAATCATCACAAGAATAGCTGAAAGGGAAAATACCAGTCTGATTGTGGACAATTTCAAAGACCTGAATGAGGAATCATTTAAATTGATCATTGAAAATGAAACATTCAACGAAGACAAGACAATTGCAAACGGAACCATTGCAAAAATCGGCAAAGGGATTGACATTGCAAGCTCCACAGGAGAATTCATCGGAGTTTCAAAAGTCTCCAAAAATGACCTTTCCAAATTCAATGAGATTCTTGAGGACCTGATGGATGAAGACAAACAAAACTACTACGATTTTGCATTCAAAACATTAAGCAGAATCAGTCCGATTGATTATGTTTTAACAAACGGACTTAAATGGACCGAGATTGATGACCATAACGACTGGGATCAAGCTCAAAAATTAATTGATGAATTTGAAAACTAATTCATTAATTTTTATTTCTTTTTTTATTTTTTCAAATCATTGAAAAATACATTAATTTCAACAATATTTATAAATCGCTTTAAACAAATATAATGATAATATAAAAATTACCCTATAAGGGAGGAATTATTATTAGTGACGATGTTGACATGATGTGTGGACTTGAAATCCACGTACAATTAGAAACCGAATCAAAATTATTCTGTGATTGTCCTACAAACTATCAGGACGCACCTATTAACACAAACATCTGTCCAGTTTGTCTTAATCAACCAGGTGCAAAACCACATCCTACAAATGAGAAAGCTCTTGAAAATGCATTGATGATTGCATTAATGCTCAACTGTGAAATAGACCAAGACGTAATTTATTTTATGAGAAAACATTACGATTATCCTGACCTGCCATCCGGTTATCAGAGGACCTCAGTTCCTATCGGAATCAACGGCGAATTGAACGGAATCAGAATCAGGGAAATTCACGCAGAAGAAGACCCAGGTCAATTCAAGCCGGACAGAGGTACCGTAAACTTCAACCGTTCCGGAATTCCATTGGTCGAAATTGTAACAGAACCGGACATAAAATCTCCAGAGGAAGCAAGGAACTTTTTAAAAGAGTTAATCCGTGTTATACAATACAGTGGAGGAGGCCGTGGTGAAGGTACCATGAGGGCAGACGTAAACATCTCCATCAATGGAGGAAACAGGGTTGAAATGAAAAACATCAACTCCATAAAAGGTGCATACAAAGCATTGAAATTTGAACTCATAAGACAAAAGAACCTTGAAAAAAGAGGAGTTGAAGTAAAACAGGAAACCCGTGCATACCTCGAATCCCAAATGATTACTGTAGGTATGAGGATGAAAGAAGATGCTGACGATTACAGATTCATCACAGATCCTGACCTGCCACCGATGAAAATTTCCGATGAAACAATCCAAAGGATTCTGGACACAATGCCTGAAGCTCCACACAATAAGGTTAAAAGATTTGTTGAAGATTACGGCATTGATGAAGAATCAGCAAAAGTACTGACTTCAGAATTGGATTTGGCTATCGCATATGAAGAAGTTGTAAAAGAAGTCGATTCCAAGTTTGCTGCAAAAGTAATGAGGGACGAACTTAAAAGAGTATTGTCATACAACAAGCTAGACTTTGCAGACAGTGGAATCAGCTCCCAGGATTTAATCGAATTTTTAAACATGCTTCAAAATAAAGAAATTACCGCAAAGGCAGGCCATAAAATTATCGAACAAATGCCAAACAATGAAAAGTCTCCAAAAGAAATTGCCGAAGAGTTAGGATTGCTTGGTGTTGTTAAAGATGACGAAGTGTTGGCTGCAGTAAAACAGGCAATTGACGAAAATCCAAAGGCCGTTGACGATTACTTAGCTGGTCAAAAAGCTTCCTTAAACTTCTTAGTTGGCCAAGTGATGAGATTAACTCGTGGAAAAGCTGATCCAGGAGAAACAGTTAAACTTTTAAAAGAGAATATAGAATAGGAGGAAAGCTAAATGGGAAAAAAATCTTTTGTTAAAGATTATATGACTAAAGATGTTATTAGCGTTTCTCCAGAAACTAAAACCACTGACATTATAAAGCTAATGCAGAAAAGTCACCACAACAGTTACCCTGTAGTGAAAGATGGAAAGCTGGTGGGAATGGTAACCGCATTCGATATCGTTGCTAAAGAAGATTCAGAAACCGTTTCTGGAATAATGAGTACAAAATTAGTCGTCGCTAATCAAAACTTATCAATAAATGATGCTTCAAGAGTGATGTTTAGAAGAGGCATTTCAAGAATGCCCGTTGTGGATACTGACGGAACACTCGTGGGCATTATCACAAATACAGATATGGTTCGTTCACACATCGAAAGATCAACCCCTAATAAAGTGGAATACTTCAAAAAAACAATGGAACAGCTTTATGGAATCAAAACAACTTTAAGGCATATGCCTGTTGAAACCAAAAAATTAAGACCTACACAGGACAGGGTTTATGCTGACGAACTGGAAGGAAGAGCTTATGAGTTAGAAAAAGGATTGGCAGAACCTGCAATTGTTGTAAAAACCGGTGACAGATGGATTTTAGTTGACGGTCACCACAGAGCTGTTGCTTCAACACAAAGAGGCTATGAAACCGTTGATTCATATGTTGTTGATTTAGGCACTGACATCAAGTTAGGTATGGAAAAAACTGCAGACAAGGCAGGAATCAGAACCTTTGATGACATCGAAATCATTGATGATGACAAACATCCTTTGATTGCACTTACCGAAAGCATGCAGGACCAAGAATCAAAAGGTGACGATTAATGGACAATGACAAAATCATAAGAGAAGTCTATGAAGTATTAGAATCAAGAAGGGACAATCCCATTGATTCATACACTTCCAACATCATGAAAGACAGCGACAAAAAAGCAGAAGATAAGATACTTGAAAAAATAGCTGAAGAATCAGGGGAAGTGTTGATAGCTTCCAAAAATGATGAGAACCTCGTATATGAATCTGTTGACCTGATATTTCATACATTGTTGCTTTTAGTCTATAAAGGTGTAGAACTTGATGAAATATTTGAAGAATTCGCCAGAAGGCGAAAATAAGTTAAATTATATTAATAGAATATAACATAAATTTAGTTAATTGAAAAATATTGGTAATTACAATGTTTGATACGATTTCGGAAAAAAAATTTTTACTAAAGGAGTTAGTTAAAAAGAATTTAACTTCAAAATATAAGGATTCAGTTTTGGGAATCCTTTGGAGTTTCTTTAACCCACTTCTAACTATGTTAGTATTCACAGCAATATTTTCCATGCTGTTTGGACACAATATCCAAAACTATCCTGTCTACTACTTGGCGGGAAGATTGGCATTTGATTTCTACAACCATGGAACCAAAGGAGCTATGAACTCCATTAGAAAGAATGCAGGTCTCCTGAAAAAGATTTATGTTCCGAAACGTATGTTTGCCGTGAGCTCAATATGTTACGAATTCGTAAATTTCCTAATTTCATTTGCCATACTCTTCGGAGTTATGATAATAACAGGCGCACCGTTCCATATAACATTAATATTTACAATTATACCAATTGTCTTTTTAGTTGTGCTTGTATTTGGTGTGGGATTGATTTTAGCGGTCTGCAATACCTATTTCACTGATATAGGTTACCTGTACAATGTATTCACATTAGTGCTGTTATATGCATCCGCAATGTTCTATCCAATAGAAATCGTTCCTGCCCAGGTTCAAATTCTGTTTACTTTAAACCCGGTTTACTGTGCAATGTCCTGCTTTAGACAATGCGTATACGGAACAATACCTGACATTTCAATGCTACTGTATCTGGGCACATTTGCATTAACAACATTAGGAATCGGATTATTATTATTCCACATTTACGATAAAAGATTAGTTTTAGAATTATAGGTGTTATTATGAGTATAATAGGAAAAATAAAAAAATTACTTAATAGATCCTCAAGCGACTCATATAATAACCAGATTGAAGATAATGTTGCCGTTAGAGTAGAGCATGTATCTATGGAATTCAAAATCAGCAAAGACAAGATTGACACTCTAAAGGAATATGTTATCAGAACCATTAAGCGCAACAAAAAGGAAAAGGAAAAGATTAGAATTTTAAATGACATTTCCTTTGATGTGCAAAAGGGGGACAAACTTGGAATCTTAGGATTCAATGGTGCCGGAAAAAGTACTCTTTTAAAGATATTGGCCGGAATTTACGAACCGACTCATGGAAAGATTACAATAAACGGTAAAGTGGCTCCCTTATTGGAGTTAAGTGCGGGTTTTGACAAGAATTACACAGGTAAAAATAATATTTACCTAAACGGTGCATTTTTAAGTATGGATAAAGATTTCCTTGATGAAAAATTTGATGAGATAGTTGAGTTTTCAGAACTTGGGGACTTCATCAATTATCCCGTTAAAAACTATTCTTCAGGTATGAGAGCAAAACTCGGTTTTTCAATTGCAACTTTAATAGAACCTGATATCCTGATTGTCGATGAGATACTGTCCGTTGGAGACATCAAATTCAGGAAAAAAAGTTCCGAAAAGATCAATGAGCTTATGTCCGAAGGAGTTACCGTATTGCTCGTATCCCACTCAATCAATCAAATCAGAAAGATTTGCAATAAATGCATTTGGATTGAAAACGGACAGATCGTTATGGAAGGGCCTTCAGATGAAGTTTGTGATGCATATGTTACAAACGCCGAAGGCGACACCAAGAAAAAGAGAAGGAGAAAATAGCCCCGAGGTAAAACTATGGATAAACGATGGATAGGAATTATCATTATATTGCTTGCAGGATTAGGGTGCATGTATCTTATTGTTGACAATTCAACAAGCGTGGGAAGCGCAGTTAGCGTAATTAGTGACGTTACAATAACATTGCCTCATGGATATGCTAATACCGAAGACGGAAGCAATTATTGCGTATTATACAAGGAAGCAACCAAAGAGACAATGCGTATTAAATGCCTGAAGGATTCAAAAGGTTATATTCAAGAATATAATACCAATTTAGATTTTCTTAAAAAGCAAGGAGACATCAAAATCAAAAAGAACTTCACCAATGATACCTTAAGCATGATTGAATATGAAAACCAATCAGCAACAAATAAAAAATTCATCAGCATGGTTTACTTTGACAAGTGTGAGCATACCTTTTCAGTTCAGATGGAACACTTCACAGACGATGAAAGTAAAGAAAAAACAATCAATTTCATCATTAACAACATGAAATATGATTTCAAACAGAGAAAATAATTTAATCTCTTAAGCAATATTGCATATTGCACATTCCTCTTTCAAAATTGAGGAATTTCACCCTTTTTTTATTGAATTCCCTAAATCCTATCCTTTCATAAAGTTTCTTTGCACTGACATTTCTGAAATCGGCATCAATGGTGACTCTCTTATAGTTTTTGGATCGGGCATACTCTATTACATCACACACAACCCTTCTTCCGATTCCCTGACCTCTCAGACTGGAATCGATGGCAATTTCTGCCAGATACAAGTCATGATCTTCGATGTCCGCCAATGTAAAATGGTCCAAAATATCCACTATCAACAGTCTGGGGGACTTCAAATAGAACTTATGAGAAATCCGAGAGTCATAAAGCATCAAAACCCCTATGATTTCACCATCATCATTCAGAATGACCTTGAAAAAATCGCCCAGTCCCCTTTTGGGCAAGTCCTTGGCAATGGTTTTGATGGCACTTTGCTCATCTTTAAAAAGCATGTCAAATGTCCTGAAATCAACATCATAGGTCAGCTTAGCAACTTTATCCAAATCATGTTTTTCAGGATCAAAGGTTTCATATTTCATT
This sequence comes from Methanobrevibacter sp. UBA212, assembly GCF_905233225.1. Taxonomy (NCBI): domain Archaea; kingdom Methanobacteriati; phylum Methanobacteriota; class Methanobacteria; order Methanobacteriales; family Methanobacteriaceae; genus Methanobrevibacter; species Methanobrevibacter sp. UBA212. The sequence continues at coordinate 65,998 of NZ_CAJODJ010000011.1, read as the reverse complement.
TAATCACTATTTACGATAGTTAAGGCAAACACTCCTGCTCCGAATCCATTATCAATATTAACAACAGCTATACCGGGGGCACATGATTGAAGCATGGCATCAAGAGCCACCCTTCCACCTTCTCCAACACCATAACCTACAGATGTCGGAACAGCAATGACCGGCACGTCAACAAGGCCTGCAACAACTGACGGGAGTGCCCCTTCCATTCCTGCGCAAACTATAAATGCCCTGACACCTTCACCCACCATATAAGCGATTTGAGGAAAGAGCCTGTGAATTCCGGCAACACCAATATCATATGAGGTTATCGCCTCGCATCCGCCTTCCTCTACAATAACGCGGGCCTCTTCTGCAATATTGATGTCCGAAGTGCCTGCCGTTATTATTCCTATTTTGGCAATCGGGTCCCTTTCAATTATTTCTTTTCTTATAATCAAAATCTGAGCCCTTTTGTTATAGTCGAAAATGTATGAATTCTTGCCTAAATCCTCGGTGATTCTCTCGTATCGTTCATGAGACAATTTTGTAATTATCAAATTCTGACTGCTTTTTTCAAGATAACTTCTAATGATTGTAATCAAGTCCTCATAGTCCTTGCTCGGTGAAAATACCGCTTCTGGAAAACCTGTTCTTTCAGTCCTTTTGATGTCGAATTTGGCTATATCGTCAAACTCCAATATGTTATTGGCCTTGAGAAGTTTTTCCGCTTCATCCACATCAAGTTCCCCACTTACCAATCTTTCAAGAATATCTTTCATAATATAATATATAGGATAAAATTATATAAAATTTAACTTACAATATTATAATTTAATGAAGGCTTTAATGATTTTAACTCAAGGAATTGTCCAAGGCGTAGGATTCAGGCCATATGTATATAGGTTAGCGACAGATTTAGACCTCAAAGGATACGTAAGAAACCTTGGAAATGTAGTTGAAATCGTTATTGAAGGAGATGAAACCTCCGAATTTGTTGACAGGCTAGCTAAAGAACTGCCCCCAATTGCAAAAATAGATTCGATGGAAGTCAGCGAAATTGATGCCAAAAATTATTCTGATTTTGAAATCATTGAAAGCGGAGACACATATTCCGGAGTCAGCGTAATACCACCGGACATCGCAATATGCGAAAAATGCCTTGAAGAGATCAGAAATCCTCAGGACAGGCGCTACAAATATCCTTTCAATGCCTGCACCGATTGCGGACCAAGGTTTACCGTCATCGAAAGCGTTCCCTATGACCGTGTGAGAACTTCAATGGAGGATTTCCCATTGTGCGACGACTGCCTTGTCGAGTACAGACAGCCATTGGACAGGAGATATCACGGAGAGGCAATCTGCTGCAGCGACTGCGGACCTCAAATGGAGATATATGAGGGAAACGCAAAATTGGATGTGGAAAATCCGATAAGAAAAGGTGCCGAAATCCTGAAGAATGGAAAAATTTTAGCAATCAAGGGAATCGGTGGAACACACCTTGTCGTTGATGCATACAACGACAGCGCAATCAGGGAGCTCAGGTCAAGACTTAACAGACCGAATCAGGCATTTGCAGTAATGTGTAAAGACCTTGAAAGCCTTGAAAAATATGCTATTTTAAGCGAAAAGGAAATAGAGACAATAACCTCAAACAAAAGGCCTATCGTTATTCTTAAGAAAAATGAAGGTTACGGATTCCCCGAAAGCCTATCACCTGGCCTCCACAACATTGGAGTCATGCTTCCATACTCACCGATGCACTACCTATTATTTGATGAAAGCGACATCGACACCTACGTCATGACATCTGCCAACATTCCGGGAGAGCCTATGATGATTGAAAACGATGAAATCATAGGTGGCGTCAATGACTATTCCCTAGTTCACAATCGCCGAATACTGAACAGGTGCGACGATTCCGTCATCAGATTCAGAAACAACGAACTTTCATTCATAAGGCGTTCACGGGGATACACCCCAGAACCCTATACAATAAATTATGATGTAAATGACCTTAACGTGCTGGCAGTTGGTCCCGAACTTGACGTGACATTCTCCATAGCCAAAGGTGACAGGGTATACCCTTCACAGCATATCGGGAATACAAACAAGCCGAAAACACTGATGTTTTTAAGGAATGCAATTGAAAACATGGAAAGGATTACAAAAATCAATGAGTTTGATGTCATTGCCTGCGACATGCATCCCCATTTCTTTACAACACGCCTGGCACATGAGCTGGCGGAAAAGTATGATGCGGAAGTCCTGCCGGTTCAGCACCATCATGCACACACAGTGGCCCTTGCAAATGACCATGGAATCGATGAGATAATCAGCATTTCAGCAGACGGCGTGGGATATGGCAGCGACGAAACCAGCTGGGGAGGGGAAATCCTATATACAGATATCAATTCATTTGAAAGGATGGCCCATCTTGAGCCCCAACTGATGCCCGGAGGAGATGTTGCAACAAGATATCCCGCAAGAATGCTTGCAAGCATCCTCAAGGATGACGATTTGATCGGAAACTATATTGACTACTTCAAATATGGAGAAGTTGAAATCAGAAATATCAAAAAGCAGATTGATGCGGGCATAAACGTTGGAGTCACCACAAGTACCGGAAGGGTTCTTGACTCAATGGCGGTTGCTCTTGAAATCTGCCATGAGCGTACCTATGAAGGGGAATGCTCAATGAAGCTTGAATCAGCCGCATATTATTCAACAAAAGAACTGGAAATTCCGGTGATTGTTGAAGGCAATCAGCTGAACACCACTGAAATCCTTCGTGAAGTTGTCAGACTATATCAAAAAGGTGAGAAAAAGGCCGATGTTGCAGCGGCAGGCCAGATTGCAGTTGCAAGAGGTTTAAGTGAGCTTGCCATACAATCCTGTGATAAAAAAAGCATTGAGGATATTGGTGCAACCGGTGGAGTGTTCTACAACGAAGCAATAACCGACTGCGTCAAGAGTCATGTTGAAAACAATGGATATAATTTCATACAACACCTGAATACCTGTGCAGGGGACGGTTCTGTTTCTCTTGGTCAAAGCATTGTTGGAAAAAAAGTTTAAAAGTATTATTTGGATAATACTTTTTTAACAAAATCTAAGTTATAACCAGTTAAATTAACAATATTTTTAACACTGCAACCATTTTCAAACATGTTTAAAACTGTTTGTTTCATACTTTCTTCAACTTTATCATTGGCAATTCTTTGAGCATAATCTTCTACGATTTTCATATTACCACCTAATAGATTAACTACTGTTTTTTTAATTGAATCACTTTTAACGAATTTATCAGCTAATATTAACTCGATTCCTTTGATGAATTGAGCAATTTCATAATCCAAATCATTTATATTTGATATTAAGTATGTAGTTCTTAATATACTTTGTTCCACATTTGTAGAATTGGTCATGAAAGGAACCAGACTTAATAACATCAGTTCATCATCAGTCAAAATTATATTATGAGTTATTTTGTCATTTATCATGTTAATGATTTCATCACCGTCAAATGATTTAAGGGAATGGACGTATATTGGAAATACTGCTTCATCACTGATGCTGTAATATTTGGTTTTTTCTTTTTCCACTGTACTTAACACATGGACTTCAATATCCTTGTTGGATTTGTTTTTGATGTGATCAATTAGTGCAGTGTAAAATCTGAATCTTTTCTTGTCATGGATATCGACATAAGTACTTTGAAATTCGATAATATAGATTTTATCAGTTACTTCAAGGACAAAATCCGGCTTGTACATCTTGGGTTCGATTACACTGAATTCTGTTTCATGCACCTGAACTACTTTTCCCTCTAGATTCATTATTCTCAATATGGATTCTCCTGCCCTCCTGCCATGACTTTTGAAAATGACATCCTCATGAAACTTCAATTTTTCACCTCTTGAGATTTTGTAATTACAGTCTAATTTATAATTAAAAGTATTTAAAAGTATGTATACTAAATTAAAGCAATATTTTCTAATTAAATCAATTAAATAAGGTTAAATAAATAGTTATAATAAAATTAAATATGATACAGTGAAATAAATATTAAAAATATAATATAAAAAAAGTAAAAAAAGTGTTTGAAATTAAATTCAAACAAAATTATCTGCTTCTCATGGTCCTTTCAAGGATATATTCTGCCCTATCCAAAAGGTTACCATATAATCTGATTTGATTTCTCAACTCGTCGATTGCCTCGAGTTGTCCATCGTCGATTCTCTTTTCGATATCCAATAACTTGGACCATTCGTCTCCTGATGGCAGTTGCAATGTATTGAGCATGTCGTCGGTAAACTGCACATCGAAGTTATTTCTGTTGATTGTAATGTGGATGTTAACTTCGTTCTGCAAATCGTAGTATTTACGAGGACGGCCTCTTAAAATCTTTTTATAAGAAGAGTTTAGGATACCTATATCTTCCATTGCACGCAAGTGTGCGATAATGGCTTTCTGTCCAATGTCAAGTTCATTGGAAATTTCACTAACAAACATAGGTTCTTCCCTTAAAAGATTTATGATATCTCTTCTAGTCTTACAACCCATTACATCAAGGATATCCTCTACATCAATGTCATCTGAAGGCCCATTGTAATTGGTTCTCAATTCAATGTGACCTTGAGGTGAATCAGCATTTCTCAATGTCGTTTGCATTAGTCATGATTATACCTTATGTATCGAAACCTTTATATAACTTTTTGTTACTATAATAATGTAAGAGAAAGATAACTTTTTGTTACTTTAATATTTGGTTCAGAAAAACTTAAAGTAATAGCTCTTAAATGATGAACCATTTTCCTATATGTCCATAAATTCCCAAAAACCGAATATTAAAGACAAAAAAGAAACCTTCTCGGTTAAGAGTTATTACATTAGTTTTTCAAACAACCTAAAAAAGGTGTAACTATGACTGATGAAAATAAAAGCGAAACTGAAGTGGAAGCTCAAGATTTACAAGAAAAATATGAAGCACTCCTTGAAGAAAAAGACCAGGAGATAGAAAAGCTTCAAAACGATCTTGAAAAATCCGAAAGTGAAACTCAGGAATACATTGCACTGTCCCAAAGGCTCCAGGCAGATTTCGAAAATTTCAAGAAAATAACCGACAAGAGAAATCAGGACCTGGTAAAATTCGCAAATGAAAATCTCATAAAAGAATTCCTGGACTGTTATGAAGACTTCGGTAGAGCTTTGGAAACAGAAAACAATGATGATTTAAGAAAAGGTATTGAATTGATCTACAATAAATTTAGTGATGTACTTGCAAAAGAGGGAGTGAGCGAAATTCCTGCAAAAGGAGAAAAGTTCGATTTGAACAAGCATGAAGCACTGATGGTTCAGGACTCCCCCGATGTCGAAAACGGATACATTATTGAAGAGCTAATGAAAGGATACATGTACAAGGACAAAGTCCTCAAATACTCAAAAGTTATAGTTTGTAAAAAATAACGTTTATTAAATAATCTATTAAAAAAAAATAAGGTGATAATTATGTCTGATACTAAAAAAGAAAAAATTATTGGAATTGATTTAGGTACAAGTAACTCAGCCGCATCTGTGCTTGTAGGAGGAAAACCAACCACAATCCCTTCTGCAGAAGGTGCAAGCCAATACGGAAAATCATTCCCAAGTTACGTTGCATTTACCGATGACGGTCAAATGCTTGTCGGTGAACCTGCAAGAAGACAGGCAGTAACAAACCCTGAAAACACCATTTCAGCAATCAAAAGAAGCATGGGTACCGACCACAAGGTTACCGTAAACGGAAAACAATACTCTCCACAGGAAATTTCCGCTTTCATCTTGCAAAAAATCAAAAAAGATGCTGAAACCTTCCTCGGAGAACCTATCCAAAAGGCTGTAATTACCGTACCTGCATACTTTGACGACAACCAAAGGACCGCAACAAAAGATGCAGGAACAATCGCAGGACTGGATGTAGTAAGGCTCGTAAACGAACCTACCGCAGCAAGCCTCGCATACGGTCTTGACAAATCCGAAGAGGATGACATGAACATCATGGTATACGATTTAGGTGGAGGTACCTTAGACGTGACCATCATGGAATTCGGTGGAGGAGTGTTTGAAGTAAGATCCACCAGCGGAGACACCCAACTCGGTGGTACCGATATGGATAACGTATTAATCAAATACCTTGCTGATGAGTTCAAATCAAAAGAAGGCATTGACTTGATGGACAATGACCAAGCAGTACAAAGGTTAAGGGAAGCTGCTGAAAAGGCAAAAATCGAATTGTCCACCACCACAACCACTGAAGTAAACTTACCTTTCATTGCAATGGGAACTGACGGAACCCCTAAAAACCTGATCATTTCACTTACAAGAGCAAAATTAGAAGAGCTCGTCGATTCAATTGTCGAAAAATCAGGAAAACCAATGCAACAAGCATTAGATGATGCTAAAATGAGCAAATCAGAAATCGACAAAATCATTTTAGTCGGTGGACCTACCAGAATGCCAATCGTACAGCAATTCGTGGAAAAATTCATAGGAAAACCAGTCGAACGTGGTATTGACCCAATGGAATGTGTATCCATGGGTGCTGCAATTCAAGGAGGAGTATTGGCCGGTGAAATCAAAGACATCGTTCTTTTAGACGTTACCCCATTATCCTTAGGTATCGAAACCTTAGGTGGAGTTTCAACCACTTTAATCGAAAGGAACACCACCATCCCTACCAAGAAAAGCCAAGTATTCTCCACAGCTGCCGACAACCAGCCTTCAGTGGACATCAACGTTCTTCAAGGTGAAAGGAAAATGGCAGCAGACAACACTTCACTCGGACGTTTCCAACTTGTAGGAATTCCACCTGCACCAAGAGGCGTTCCACAAATTGAAGTAACCTTTGATATTGACGCGAACGGTATCATCAATGTAACCGCTAAAGACAAAGGAACAGGTAAAGAACAGGCAATTACCATTACCTCTTCCACCAAACTGTCCGATGAGGAAATCGAACAAAAAATCAAAGAAGCGGAAATGAATGCTGAAGCAGATAAGAAAAGACAAGAAGAAATCGAAATCAGAAACAATGCAGACTCATTAATTTACACTTCAGAAAAAACCTTAGATGAACTCAAAGATCAAGTATCTGAAGATGAAAAAACTAAAGTCGAAGGACTTGTAGCTGAATTAAGAGAACTCATAGCTGGCGATGACGTTGATGCCATTAAAGCAAAGTCCGATGAACTATCCAATGTAGTTCAGGAAATTGGTGCTAAAATCTACCAACAAGCACAGGCAGAAGCACAAGCTCAACAACAAGCAGGAGCTGACCCTAATGCAGGTGCTGGCGACAACAGCAATGATGACACAATAGATGCAGACTATGAAGTAAAAGACGATTAGATTAAATAATACAGTTTTATTGGATTGTTAGGTTAATGCAAAATCAGAATCAGAATCAAAAAAAATAGTTAAACTAACAATTAAAATAAAACTATTATTTATTCTATTTATTATTTTTTTAAGGTGAACAAATGGCAGACAAGCGAGATTATTATGAAGTTTTAGGCGTTGACAAAAGCGCCGATGAGAAAACAATTAAAAAAGCTTATCGTAAATTAGCCAGAAAATACCATCCAGACGTTTGTGATGAACCAGATGCAGAAGATAAGTTTAAAGAAGTAAGTGAAGCCTACGCTGTCTTGTCTGATGATGAAAAACGTCAAAGGTATGACCAGTACGGTCATGCGGGAATGGATGGATTTACAGCTGAAGATTTCTATCAGAACGTGAACTTCGACGACATTTTCCAGGGATTCGACATCGGAAACATATTCGACATGTTCTTCGGTGGAGGAAGTGGCCGATCCAGAGGAGGCGGCAGAACCGGTCCTCAAAGAGGCTCAGACATTTATACAGAAGTTCCTATCACTCTTGAAGAGGCATTCCAAGGCTGTGAAAAGGAAATCAAGATTACAAGAAGCGAATTATGTCCGACTTGCAACGGTTCCAAATCAAAGCCTGGCTCTGATCCGGCAACATGTTCAACATGTGGAGGAACAGGCCAAATCAAGGAAGTCAGCAACACTTTCCTAGGCCAAATGGTTAACGTAAGACCATGCAGAGAATGTGGAGGAACAGGTAAGATAATTACCGACCCATGTGAAGACTGCCACGGTAAAGGAAGCAAAAGAAAAACAAAAACAATCAAAATCGAAATTCCAGAAGGTGTTGATGAAGGCAATCACCTGAGAGTTTCCGGCGAAGGAAACTGCGGTGAAGCTGCAGGCCTTGAAGGGGATTTAATAGTGACAGTGCATGTCAAAAAAGATAAGAAATTCACCCGTGAAGGCGACCACATTTACATGGAACAGCAAGTGAGCTTCCCTCAAGCGGCATTAGGTGATGTGTTGAGCATACCTACCATCGAGGGAAAAGAGGTTGAGTTCAAGATTGCTCCAGGAACACAAAGCGGTACAGTATTCAAGCTAAGAGGCCAAGGTATGAACTCCGTCAGGCACAAAGGTAGAGGAAACATGTACGTTACCGTTAATGTTGTAGTTCCTAAAAAATTAAATTCAAAACAGAAGGACTTGCTCAAGCAGTTCGCTGAAATAAGCGGAGACGAAATCAAGCAGGTCAAAAGAGGACTCTTTGACAGGGTCAAGGATGCAATGGAGTAGATTAGTAAACACTAATTTACTTTCTTTACTATTTTTTGTGAAATATTTTTCATCACCAATGCGATTTCAAGGACAGATTTTTCCATGCATATTCTTGAAGATATGATCGATTAAATTAGATGCATTGAAAACAAGTATATGAATAAATTAGATTACATATTATATTATTAATCGATGATTGAAAAACGGTTATTTTAAATTGGGCAATCTACATGAAAAAATAAAAAAAGTAATAGAGATTAAAAATCCCTATTTTTTAATTTTAATTGTGTTTTTAATTGTGCATCCGCCATAACTTGAAGTGATGGTATACTTTCCAACCTTCAGATTTTTCAAGGTTACAGTAGCTATGCCCTTTTTATTGGTTTTTACCTTGTATTTTTTACCTTTGATTTTAAAGGTGACTTTTTTCTTTTTAAGGATCTTACCATTTTTATTCACTAATTTTGCTGAAAACTTAATCTTTTTGGCTTTCTTTTTGGAAATATTTTTAGCGGTTAAAGTAGGCTTGATAACAATTTTGTTAGACACCTTCTGGCCATTATGTTCAACAGTTATGGTATAAGTTCCTACCTTTTTAACGGAGTAAGATACGTAACCGTTAGCATCAGTTTTAAGATTTACTGCCTTGTTATTTACTTTAATGGTAATTGGAGAATTAACAAGATAATTTCCATTTTTATCAGCAATTCTAATTTTGTAAGTTACAGTATTCCCAAAGTAGACATTGAAGTTTTTATTTCCACTGATTGATGCGACGACGGTGACTTTGGCATTTGCTGAATTTGCATCATAATTAGAATCCTTAGCAGATGAAACGACAATATTATGTAATCCCTCACTGGCAGAGGACAAAATAACTTCCCCATTGGCATTTGTCTTGAGATTTTGAGATTTGCCGTCAATAGCCACCACAACATCCTTATTGGCTACTGCAAAACCATTATTATCAATAATTGTTGCCAATACTCCACCATATCCCACTTTATTGTTTAAGGTAATGGTGATTGGAGCAAACTCAAGAATTGTCAAAGTACCATTGGCCTCGGATTCAACATAATCTTCTGATTCCTGAACGATTGCAGTGACATTGGTTACTTTGCCAAAGTACCCTTCAAATCCTTTATCAATGAAGTATGTTATTGTGGCAACACCATTTGAATCTGTTACAGCACTGCCCCATGCCTGTCTGTTTCCTGTATCGAAATTATAGAATCTGACGGTTAGACCACTTACAGGTTTTCCCAATCCGTTTGTGACTGTTGCTGTGAACTTACCTTTGATACCATCTTTTACGGATACATTGGTAACCACAACATTGAGAAGTCCTTTGGTAACAGTCAAACCATAACTTTCAAAGGTGGTGACCTTGAAATCTGGCTTATGGAAGACCGCCTTAATAGAGTATTGTGCATCGCTTATATAGGATTCATCAAGCTGATAGTTCAGGGTTGCTTTTCCGTCCGCAACTGTCGCATTTCCAATTAGATTATCATCGCTGTCATAGAATGAAACAACAGCCCCATCTACAGAAACGCCATCCTGACCTTGAACCCTTAAAACAATGTCGCCTGAGCACAGGTATGGAATTTCAACATCATCAATAGCTCCAGTGACTGTGCAAACATAATTGTCTTTCACGACATTTCCGGAAGTTGCATTTATGGCCGCTGTGGAATTTCCGAACTCTGATTTTAAGAAATTGTCTTCAACAGTGTTTCCGACTCCGTCAATGTTGATTGCAAATCCTTTTTGAGAGGTAATGTTGTTGAATTTGATTATGTTGCTGGTTGCATTTCCGGACAAGTAAACACCAGCATTTCCGCTGCCTAAAGAGTCATGGTCGACGAATGAAACTTCTTCACCGCTACCGTTTGCCATAATATCATTATTTATGATGTTGTTGTTGCTGCCTGAGAAAACCATGCCGTAGACCTGTTTACCAGTGGCATTGATCTTATTGCCGTCTACAACATTATCATAGGAGTTGTAGCCTTCAATTCCGTATGCCACTTCTGAATTCAATGTGAACTGATTGTTCTTGATTATTGAATCGTCGGATCCTTCCAGATTGATTCCATATGTGACGCCTGAAGTGATGTCTACGATATTGTCTGAGATAAATGTCCTTTCGGATTCATCGCCAACAATTATTCCTGTTGTTGCATATGGACCATTTAATGATATTTTATTTCCGATGAATCGGTTATCAGTCGCACCTTGGCCTGCCGGAGCAATATGTCCGGTTTTATATCCTAAAACACCTACACCATAAATGTAATTGTCATGGCCTTCTACGACAACAGTATTGTATGAAACATTATTGCTGTGACTATTATAATAAATGTCAATACCTACAATTGAATTTTCAGAGCCGTTAATTCCGGTTGTAGGATAATCTTTGTCCAAATTGGAGGTGACAGATACGTTATTGCCGAAAACCTCATTGAATGAGGAGTATAGCAATAGGATTCCATAGGTCCTATAGATTTCAGGAACCATATGGTTTGTTTTGCCATAGGAAATTCCACCGATGACAAGCTCATTGCCGTCAAGGCAGTATACCTTTCCGTCAATGCATACGCCACCATCCAAACAGTAGGTTACGCCATCAATGCAGATAGTGCTTCCGTCAATGCAGTAGACATTATCACCGATAGTCACATTATTGTCTACAATCGGATATTTGACCCCATCATAAACAAGTTCATTTCCATCGATGCAAACGACACTGCCGTCAAGGCAATAAATAGTACCGCTGATATTGATTTTAGAACCATTAACGGAATATACATTATCTCCGATCTTAACCTTGCCATCTACTATAGGGTAACTAACATTATTGACCCAAAGCTGACTGCCATCAAGGCAATAGACATTTCCATCAATGCAGACATTTCCATCCAGACAGTAGACAGTACCATCAATGCAGACAGTGCTGCCATCTACACAGACTTCAGTACCATTGACATTATACACTGTACCCTCAATGGAGCTTTCCGGTGAATATCTGTATCTTTCACCGGTTCCAATAGTGCGGACAGTATTGCCTTTAAAAGTACAATCTTCAGAAGAGTAAACCAACAAGGTGTATGCCAGGAATTTTCCTTCAGAAAATAGAGTGTTATTGAGGACTTCCACATAGCTGGATTCCAGGACATAAATGGCATATGCTGCATTAGGATCTGTCACTTCAATAGTATTATTGACTATCTTAACGCCCGGAGCCTGATTTACATAGATACCCCATGCATTCAATCTTTCGGTGTTCTTATTTTTGATGGTTATGTTTTCTATCCAGACTCCTCCGGAAGTAACCTTAAATGTTGAATTCAAGAATACAGCAGTTTCCCCGATTACTTTTATGGCCTTGTTAACATAAATAATTTCATTGGAAAATGTTCCCCTGAATTTCAATATGGCACCATCTGTCGCATTGCCTACCAAATTACCGTTTGGAGTAATGTAACTCCTGATATTGTCAGGAGTCACGACATATGTTTTACTTTCATCATACTTATATGAAGGTTTGCTGTCATCATAAATGCCGGACGGTGTGTTTATTTTTTTGCCATGAACAGTGTTATTTTCAATTATACCGCTTCCTTCTTCAACACCGCTTGCATCAATAGCATATTCATTTGAAGTGATTACATCATTGAATGTGATGTTTACATTTGAAGGCATCCTTTTTGAGTTTAATTTATCGATAAATATTCCAATAGCTGAACCACTGTTAATATTGTTTTTGGTAACCAGCAAGCCGGAACCGTCATCTTTTTCATAGATTCCAGCACCGCTTACGGTAGAAACATTGTTGTTCCTGATAACTACATTATAACCTGCAGCTGTAATTCCCATTCCCAAATACTTAACATCAATATCGTTGTTTTCCACAACAGAGTTATCGATGACACTGATTGCAGAACCGGTAGATATAATCTTTGCATTAACAATGTGATTGTTGGTTACAATTGAATAGGCAGAACCTACAATTGCATTTTCACCACCAATTTCAACCTGATTGTTATTGTAATCGGCACCGGTTAAGTTGATAATCCAATTATCATCAATGGTATTGTGAACTCCTGCTGTAGAAACTCCCCTGTATGCTCCGATGATTTTGTTGGATTTGATGGTGTTATATCCACCCATTACCTGAATGGCATAACTCCAGGATGTTGGAAGCACATTGTATTTTATAGTATTGTTATAAATAATATTGAAATTGGAATCTCCACCAGATATAGGGCCTCCATTGTAATTGGATAAATAAATCGCATTTGCATCATCCACATACAAATCATTGCCGGCTATATAATTATTATGAGAACCTGAAACCAGCAATGTTGGAGTGGAACGGGTACCATGACCATAATCCGCACCGCTAGTGGTTAATTTATTGCCAGTCACATTATTATAATTGGCACCATTTCCTAAACAAATCGGATAAGAGGACCTTCCTTTATTAACAATAGTACAATCCTTAATTACACAATTACTTGCACTATTTAAAAAGATACCATAACTCATATCAGCATTATTCGTAATCTTCAAATTTGAAATGGAACTTCCAGAAGCTCCATTTAAAAAAGTAAACACTGAATTGGACATGGAATTGGAAGATTCTCCAACTACATTTACAGTCTTATTGAAAATGAAATTCTTATTTGAAAATGATCCTGAAATCTTAATGGTATCTCCAGACTTCACGTTATCCTTCAGATTTCCGTCATTGTCAAAATAAGTTCCATAATTACTACTATCTACAGTATATTCACTGTTTAAAATATCTTCAGGAATATTCGATGCTTCAACAGCATTCACATTACTTTCATCGCTGGTTAAATTCATATCCACATCGTCTGCAGCGCTAATGGCCGCTATAGATATGAAAATCAGCAATAAAATTAATAAAATGTTGATTTTTTTAAACATAATTTACCTCTCAAATTAAATTAAAGATTAATTTTTTGATATTTATTAAAAAACACCTTAAAAATTATCTATTATATTATTAAATATGGAAATAAAGTATATTTAAAAATTACTAAAAAAAGAAAAAATAGTGATGATTAACCTAATAATCATCATAATCGTCGTCATTATCTCTAACATAACCGACTAAAAATATTGCAATCAATGCAATTACTGCAATAATTACAAATATAGGCATGCTAGATTCTGTTGCACTAACAGATTTGGATGTAGATGTATCTGAAAGTTCATATGCCTTAGCACCGGAATCACTTCCCCCACCAGAAGATGAGGCGTCCTGTGAACTTGACATTTCTGAAGCTGATTTTGCATCGCCAGCTTGAGATGCATCTTCACCAGCAGAAGTATGTCCCCCATCATTTGAACCATCGGATTTCTGTTGTGAAGTTCCATTTGCCAAAGTATTAGCACTTTGCTTACCATCATTATTCTTGTTTCCTGATGATTTGCCGTTAGAATCCCCTTGGTTCACATTGTTGTCTGCATCCTGCTCCATTTGATATAATGGATCTGTGTTAGTGGCTTGAGCCAAGATTTCTGCAAATTTCTGTTTTTGAGCTGGAGTTAGGGAACTCATTTGAATAAGTTCCATGTTAAACGCCAAATTCTTACATGTGTGGTGACAACATGCAACGCCATACTCGATTACACTTTGCATGTAACTATCGACCAGCTGCTGTACCTTACCTGGGTCCCCATTCCAAAGCCCCTGATTATTCATATAGATTAACCATGCCATGGAAGATTGGATACCTGGAGCCAATGTACCTTTATTGACACCTGAATTAATTGAAAGAGCTGTATCTGCCATTTGATTTCCCAATTCAGAACTCATACCTTGACCGCCAAGTACTGTAGACGCATACATGTTTTGCATTCTGCTAGCCCATGAATTCATTCCCGCAGGAGTGTTGATTAAAGATTCGAAATATTGCGGATTTATAACCATACTTCTAATCTCGAATTCCAATTCCTCATGATAAGTCCTTGATATGTACTTGTTCTTATTCCTGATATCTACAAATGCAGTGTCAGGGTCTGATTTACCGGATTCACTCTTTTTGGCTCTGGCAGCATTATACATTCCACCAAACCAATCATAATAATCATCTGAATCGAATAATCTCCATGTACTGTCAAAGTTCTGGGTAATCAAATCAACATTGTCCAAAAGATATTCATAGTTTGCCCTTTCCTTTTTAATGACAATGTTTCCCTTTTCATCAATAGTCCAGGAGTAGGATACCTTATTCAGGTAGACATCCGCAGCATATGAGTTTACAGTTGAAATATTCCAATCGGAAGTGCTTGGAATAAGATTGCTCATACCAGTTCCTTCCAATATATTTCCAGGTAAACCAAACAGCCTATCTAAAGACGGATTTTCAGCATAATGCTTAATTACATAATTGTTGGTTTCATTTTCGCCTTCGGCAAAAGCAGCCATATTTACTGCAGTCAACATCCATGTAATCCAGTCCTTGTTACTGGTCACCATACTTGCAAATACATCAATTCTAGGCCTGTTTACAACAGTGCCGTTGCTCAATGTAACAGTCAAATCCTCTAAAGGAATCATTTCAATGCCAGTTACCTTATCATTGGAATCAGATATCCAAGTAGGCTTACAACCTAAGAAGTATAAGAATTCGGCCACACCAATTCCCTCGGTCCTTGAAATTTCAGTACCCCATAAAATCAATGAAGTCAATTCAGGCCATTTTCCATGCTGTTCATAGTAATTGGCCAATAACAAATCAACAACT
Organism: Methanobrevibacter sp. UBA212; assembly: GCF_905233225.1. Taxonomy (NCBI): domain Archaea; kingdom Methanobacteriati; phylum Methanobacteriota; class Methanobacteria; order Methanobacteriales; family Methanobacteriaceae; genus Methanobrevibacter; species Methanobrevibacter sp. UBA212. The sequence goes on along the minus strand of NZ_CAJODJ010000011.1, from coordinate 50,586 downwards.
TTGACTGCAGATTCATAAGCTGCATGAGACGGCATCCTTGTTGGGTCTGATGAATAACCATCATATCCTGTAGGAATGGAATCACTGTATGCCGGATCAGCGAACAGACCCGGAGCAACATATTTTCCGTCCAAAGCTGCGAAAATTGCATTCCATTCATTGTTATTTTGAATATTGACAATTACCTGTCCTGCAAATTCGGTTGATGAATACAAGCTAGTATTTTTTGGAATGTTGAATCTTTGGTTTAACTCTTCAATTGAATTTCCATTGACCAGATATTCTATATATAATAGCAGGAACTCTTTAACTGAATGAGATTCATTTAAATAGTTTACATTTCCATTAATATCTCTGAAATAATCCTTATTTGCTAAATCAGGATATAAATGATGCAATATCTGATTGTAAATCTTAGTCTGTGAAGAAACGATAGCCGCAGTTTCCTGTATAAGTTCATAACCGGTTAAGATTTTACCGATATTATGCAAACCATAAGTATTGAAATCATCGCTCATGTCCTCTAGATAAACATGCAGCTCGTTTACCCATTCAGTGAAGTTTTCACCTTCAGTCATATTTCTAAAACCTAAACTAGGAGCCAATTTAATAATCTGTTCGGCATAGTATTCGGCATTAGATGATACATTTAAGTTAATTTGCTCTTTGTAACGATTGATATAATCGTTTAAAATAGAATAATTTCCATACAAATCAGTTGAAACCATTGCAGGAGTCATATGTGTAACCATCAGTGATGAAATTCTATCACGAGCAACCATAGCTTCCCCAGGGTTTGAAACAATATAAGGATAAATTGTCGGAGTCAATGTTAATTCAAATGTCCAATCTCCTTCAAGAGAACCTAGATTAGTACCAGGCAACCATTCAAGAGTTCCGTGTGTTCCCATATTAATAATGGCATTTGCCTTGAATGTCTTATCCATCCATTTATAGAATGACACATATTGCTGATGAGGCGGCAACTTTAAATCATGGTAATTCTGTACTTCCTCCCATCCACGACTTGGCTGGAAAGTGACAAAAATATTACCAAACCACATTCCCGGAATAACAATATACTGGTTTTTATAAACCATTATCTCACCAAGAGTGCCTTGCTGAGCCCATCTTGCCATCATTTCATCATATAAATCAGATTTTATATCTGAAGTTAATTGGAAGAAGTCCTTGATTGAAATTAATTGATTATGAGCCATTAAGCTATCCCAATTGCTTTCAACATATTGTTCAAGTAAACCTGAAGCCCAGGAACCCTTGTTACCCATCTTGAATACAAAATCTGTGAAATTGTCCAGACTCATCAAATCTTCAACATCACATCCAATATCATAACCTTGATTCGCTAATTTAATAATCAAATCATAAGTACTTAAAAATACATCAAGATATGATGCACCAATCTCCGCTTTACCTGGAGGATAATTATAAAGTACAATAGCTATTTTTTTATCAGAATTATTCATATCTCTTAAATCAGCCCATCCACAACTTAATTTAACCATCTTATCAATTCCAGATTGAATCGGATGAACAACACCTGAACCATCCACATATGATAAGATAACCGGACCGTATACTCCTTCAAAACTAGGATATGTCACAGCATAAGTCCATTCAACTTGTGGACCCAATTCACTATTATAACTGTATTCAGAGATTTCATTAACACCTTTTAAAACTGCCAAATCCATTTCAGATAAATCAGACTCCGCAGAACCATTAGCATAACTTAAAGACCAACTATATAGTGAAGTTATTGATGAGATTCCCACTGTAGAAATCTTATTGATTTTATTTAATATTGAGGACATTGAAGGCTGAGTGGAAAACTTGAAAATATTGAATGCCGGCCTTCCATTAGCTTCATAACCCCTGATTAAAGAATCAACAACGCTTCCACCATAATAGTAAGTTGCAATAGCTATGAACTTCTTACCTGGATTGAACTTAGAAGTATAATTAGCTTCAAATAGCTTAAATAACTCTGTTGGGTCCAATACATCTACGACCCATTGATTATAATTATCAGTCATCCAGTTTAGACTTCCTTCACCATCGTGATTATAACCAGGATTTTGCCTGATCCATTGATTTATTAAGGAACCTTCAGGAACAAGTGAGAAAATTCCTAAATCCGGATGGTAAAATCCACATTCCGGACTCATTAATGGAGCATTAGCTGCATTAAGAGTAGGATTTGAGTACTTAGATGGATTTATTAAATAATAAACGTAATTTAGGTAATTCTTCATATTTGAATGCAGAATATCAGATTCATTGATGTCTTTTGCTTGGAAATAAGAACCCACATATGTATTCTCAATAGTATTATATGTATTGCTGGTTGAGTTCGCTCCCACAATATGAATTCCAGTACCATTCAGAATTCTGGAATCATAAACCCCAAAGGTATATGCAACATTATAATTTGCATTTGCCGGTGACACCGCCAATAGCCTGCTCAATACTTCAGCAGTAAAAACGTTGCTTCCCTCTGCAAACATGTCAACATGAATAAAATTTGCATATTTCGCCAGCCACTCTCTAGATTTATCGTAATTAGTGGTGCTGATATATGCAATCCTCTTTGACATGTTCATCAATTCATCCACCTTTTCATTGTGAGAATTATAATCCACCAATAAAAGGATGTCTGGAATAAAGTTAAATTCAGCTTTAGCCGTGCCCCCATGAGATGTAAAATCAAATTGCTCTGACTTTATAGAATCATAGGTAGAATATGAAATTTCAACATGATACTTTTTGGAATCCAAATTCTTGAAAAATGCATCACCATTATTGTCCGTTACAAGGGTTTTAACTAAATTATTTGAGGAATCGTAAAGATTAACGGTAGCTCCCGCTAAGTTATATCCCTCCTCATCCCATGTTTTGCTATTTTCATTATAATAATGATTAACATGAATGTTAATTCCATTATTGCTTTCTGCCAATATTGGTTCTTCTGTTGCATTGAGAACCTCATGATTATGGGGAACTTCTAAAACATCATCTTGTTCTATAGGAGCACTTACAATATCCGACATTGTTTCATTATTTTCTGCAAATACACAACTTATAGAAAATAAAAGCATTACCGAAAGAATTAATGCGAATAACAATCTATCATTTAATTTTTTCGTTTTTTCACCTCCTTCATGCCAAATTGAAACATAGCAAAATCAATTTTTACTATAAGTTTAAATTTGATTTGAGAACATATAAAATTAACTAAACTAAATTTTGTTTTCCTATTATTGAAAAATTGTATACACAAAAAAGATACATTTAAATACTTAATAAACTAAATAAAATTTACCACAATTAAAAGAGGTGATACTAATGCGCAAGATAATGATTTTACTAGCGATAATCGTTGTTGGAATGCTCATTCCAGTGGGATTTTCAACCAATGACTCCCAAGTGGTAATAACCTATGGTGAGACAACATATAACAATGCAAATTATAAAACTACCGTAGACACATTTTTTGAAAATAATGCTGGAGGCAATTTGAAAAACATAGATTCAAAAATCATCACAGCTTCAGACGTTAATAAGATTTCAGGTTCAATTACCGGAAAAACCTACTCTTCAGATCAGGTATTTTCATCCGCACTGGTGGATTTGAAGGAAAATGACAATCTGGAGGTAAGCGTTGACAAATCCAAAATCACAACAATAACAGGAGACATGTACATTTCCGCCCTAAAATCTTCAGGAATTACAGCAGGACATGTTTATGTGACAAGTCCCGTGGAGGCTACCGGAGAATCCGCTCTTGCAGGCATCATGAATTCATATGAAGAGGTAACCGATGTTGAAATTCCGGATACCGTAAAAGAAGCGGCAAACAATGAAATTTATACACAAGCGGAAATTGTCAAAAACTCAAATGTCGATGCCGAGAAGTTATCTGATTTGGTTGATGACGTAAAAGAAGAAGTGAAAGTGAATAATGTTACAGACCACAATACCATCGTGAACATTATCAACAACCATACTGTTACAAACAACATCAACATTACAAACAGCGACATTGAAAACCTTGCAACAAGCATTGAGCAAACACAAAACGTTCAGGGTGACGTAAACACTTACCAAAGCGAAGTGTCTGATGTCATGAACGGCACCAATGCCAGTGAACCAAAAGGACTATTAGATGGATTTTTCAATTAATCCATCATCTTATTTTTTAAATCAATTTTCTCAATTCATTGAGATTAATCTCAATGAACTCTCTATTCTTAGGGTCTGCCAATATTTGATACTGCTTTAGTTTTGTTCGTATGTAAGCCTGCTTCATCAAATTCTGCAAATCCCCAACATCACTATCCAATATAACTTCTAATTTGCCTTTTTGCTCATCATTCATTTTATTCAAATGAGATTCGATTGTCGGTTGGAATTTTCTGACCAGATTGGAATTCTTTTTGGCCATTGCCCTCAATATGAATGACGGAGCCATTGTAAAGAGATGCTGATGCTCTTTTAAATCATCATAGAGACCGTCCCTTAATACTGCGGGCTCGTGAAAATAAAGTGCCCTTGCGTTCAACATACATTTTACTTGAATTTTTTATAAACATAATTAATCCCATTTAACTCCCTTGTTTAAAGCAATTCTTTTTGTTTAATCGAATGATACAACATTATTTTAAAAATATAATGTTTGAACGAAGAATTTATTAAAATTCAATGTCTTTAAACAAATTTTATTTAGATTAACGCCAAATTTTTTCCCCCAAAAAGGTATTATTCGATCAAACATAAAATTCATTGAATTTTAACATCGAATATTTAAATAAATTAATACTAAAAAAATATCAATTTTATTTAAATATTACGATATTTACTTTATATCTGCCCATATTTAAATATATTTGTTTAAATTTGAAAAAGAGAGTAAATTGGTTTATAATATTAAAAAATGAAATTTACGAAGGAAAATTTTAATTTAAGAAAAATTAGAATGTTAAATGAAATTTAAATGAAAATAAGGCAATGAAAAAAATGAAAGTTTCAAGATAAAATTTTCCATAGAACCAACTATGAAATGTTCAATTTTAATTCAGCATTTCAAATTGAAATGAATATTGCTCCAACAATATTCAATCATTCTAAAGAATATATGTTAATCAAGTAGTAATTTATCCCAAGATATCACTATTAATTCCTATTATAATATCATTTTCCATTATAAATTTGCCTTTAAATTCGTTTAGAATGGAGATATCCACGTTTTTTTCTGATTTTTTAATTTTGTGAAGATATTTTAAAAGAGATTTTAAAACATCAATTGAAACGTGTTTTTCAATTTTTTTAATGTTGTGATATATTTCACATAATGTTAACTCGTTATTTGCTTTTTCAATTCCTCTTGTTTTAATTCCTCTGAAATTACGAGATTCCAATAAAGTACCAAAACTAGTTTCAGCAAAATGTGCCCGACCTGCATAAATTTCCTGACCTTCTTTAGAATAATAGAACTCTTTTAAATCGGCAACGCCATCTGCATAAGGTTCATAAAAATATCTTTTGTACTGGGTATTGCATTCATCTTTAAATTTACAAGTGATGCAATAATCAGTATCATATCTCTTTGCTTTTTCGCCATTATTTTTATCAATGATTTTCATTGTAAACAATTCATGAGTGATTGGACATTTATAAGCATCTTTTTCTTTAATGTACTCAAATTCATATTTATTAAGACGTTTAACCTCTTTGATTCCTTTTTTCTCATTTTTCTTTCTTTTATCTTCTTTTAACATTTCCTGCCTTCTACCTGATCTTCTTTTATTTTTCATTTTTTCTTTTTTACGTGATGCATCAGCATCATCAGGGATTAAAATCCTAGTATTTCCTTTTGTTATTTCTTTTAAAAGTTCAGGATCCCAATAACCATTATCCAAACATAGAATAAAATCATCATGGTGCAATCTTGTTGTTGCTAGTTCTACCATTTTTTTGGATTCCCTTTGGTCTATAGGGACATTAGTGATATAATGGGCAATTCTAAAACCATATTTGTTGTCAGTTACTGTTTGATAATTATAGTTCAATCCCATTTTTTTATTTTTTCCAATAATGTGCCTGGATTCAGGATCTACAATACTTATGCTTTTTTCATCGTTAATATTCTCTTCCATATGCTTTATTTTATCCAATACTTTATTAAAATGTTTATCTGATTTTAAACTTTGTTTCAACAAGTGAAATCCGTTAGCATTAAGATTATAATGCAATTCATCGAAAAGATTTTTCAATTCCACTTTTAGGCTATTATTTTCATCATCAAAAAAATAACTATGTAATTTTTTCCATAACTCGGGATTTTTAACATTTTTGATTAGAAATTGCTTTAAATACTCGATTTCATAAGGATACATTATTTTAAAGTTATTACAGTATGCTTTTAGTATTGTTCCATCACCATAAATAATTTCCCCACTAATCAGCCCAGTTACACTTCCCAAATCTATTAAAAATTGATCAAATTTATCTATTAACTTAGTATAATCATTTTTAAATCTATTGAATGTATTTTTTGATGGTTTTTTACAATTCAATAGAAATTGGCAAGTTTCATCGTTGTTATGCATCCATTTTTCTAATTCTCGACAGCTTTCCTTATTATTTTCTTTACCCCAAAAAACAATAGCCAATAATTCTTCAGGTAAATACTTAATAGGTCTTCCAGGTTTTCCTCTTTTAACTTCAAATTCTTTTGGATATAATTCTTTGAAAATTTCTACGAGATATTTTAAATTAAAAACCGCATGATTTCTATTTAAATTAGATCCAACCTTTTTATGTTCAAAACAAGTTTGTACATCCACCATAATTAATCCAACTCATCATCAATTATCGTGAATTAACAAAAAAGAATCTAAAAATACAGACTGTAAAACTATAAATATAACCTTTCAAAATATATATTGATTGTAGGATTATATTTTAAAGATATATTTATTATATTTTTAGAATATCATATTGTATGACATTTTTCGATGAAAAAAATTAGGCCTTTTTTCATCGAATAAATTCATATAAAAACTTTTTTTGCTAATTCATAAGTAAATATTTATTTTTTAATGAATTTAAAACTTTTTATTAAAAATCAGATAGAATTAAAGTATGTTAGAATCTATACATAATGTTGTGAACTTTCACATATAAAACAAGCATCGTTAATTATTCGCATATTTTGCCTGCATCATTTGCAAGCCGCTGAAAGACGCCCCATATTTGTTAAAGAGACTTTCTCATTTGCTTGAACGAAAACATAAAAGACAAATATATCTTAAATCTCTTAAGTTACATTTCAAGTGAAATACTCATCCTGCTTTAACTAAAACTATATCCAGTTGGATAAGCCTTGCGAATAATATTATGGGACGCCCTCTCATATGTAATTTCATTTTCCATGATATCTCCCCTAATTACATCTTTTACTTAATAAAAATTATTCATTTTTTAATAGAAACTCTTTTATATTTACAAAATGATAAATATACTTGGTGAATTTTAATGTTAGAACAATATTTACCTTTTATGGGATTAATAATTTTTGGAAATATAGAAAACCTTATCCTATCATCTCAAGGTGTGGTTCAAGGTGTGGACCCTAAGGTTTTAGGTGGGTTAAGTATTATTGCTGTAATTGCATGGTTAATAATTGGATTTGTAGCAACTGATCTTGCTATACAATACTCCAATTACATCACATTTATTGGAGGACTTGCAATAGTCATTTTAGGACTTATTTCAGTTAAAGATGCAATAATAAACCTAAGAAAAGCAAAAAGAGGTGAATAATATGGTTAATTTAAAAGATTATGCACCATTTACTGGACTGCTAATTTTTGGAAACATTGAAAACCTCATTTTAGCTTCACAAGGTGCTGTGGCTCATGTAAACCCGATTATTTTAAGTGTATTAAGCCTTATAGCTGTAATCATATGGTTACTGCTTGGAACTTATGGAACAAAGATAGCCATCAAATATGCCGATTATATTGAGATTATCGGAGGAGTGGCAATCATTATTTTAGGTTTAGAATCAATTTTTGAGGCAATGGGATTCATATAAATTTAAAATTATGAATAAAAAAAACGAGGTGTAATATGGGTAGAAAAGATATAGGCAATATCCTAGAGATAACGAAAAATGATTTTAAAGCCGCATTTTCAAATCCCATTGTAACAATAGTTCTTATTGCAATAATAATTTTACCGTCCCTTTATGCTCTTTTGAACATATATGCATGCTGGGACCCTTATGGAAATACCGGCGAAGTAGAATTTGCAATTGCCAATCTCGATAATGGCACCTCCTTCGAAGACACAAAAATAAATGTTGGAAATGAACTTGTTAAGGATTTAAAGAACAACACCAAATTCAAATGGACATTTGTCACGGAGGATGAGTTGCGAGATGGGGTGCATAAGGGTGATTATTATGCAGGCATAGTAATACCCAAAAACCTGAGCAAAAACATTGTATCGATTGCGACGGACAACCCCAAACAGGCCAAATTGGAATATATTGTAAATGTTAAGGCCAATCCTGTGGCCGCCAAATTGACCAACACTGCCGCTAACACTGTCTATACCAATCTTAATGCAAGGATTGTTGAATTTATAAACCTTGCTGCATACGGCAAGCTTGGGGAATTGCAGGAAGGTCTTGCTTCAGGAGCAGGCCAGTTATCCGATGGAGGGTCACAACTCCAATCAGGTGCAGACCAGGTATCTTCCGGTGCAGACCAAGTCAATGACGGAGCATCACAGGTTCAGGACGGATCCAAAAAAATTAAACAGGGATCCAATACAATAAAAGAAAAATCAACTCAAATAGAGAAAGGTAAAAAGACTGTTGAAGATGGATCAAATACCCTTCAAGAAAAATCGAACGAACTTCAGCAAGGTGCTGAGGAACTGGAATCCACTGTTGACCCATCCTTAATACCTGAAGGACCTATAAAGGAATATACTGAAGGAACTTCGAAGGTTGCAGACGGAAGCGGTCAGATAGCAGAAGGTTCAAGCAAACTTGCGGAAGGTTCTGTAAAATTGGCTGAAGGTTCATCGAAAATCACCAACGGTAGCGTACTGTTAGCTGAAAAATCCGGTGAATTGGCAGACGGTTCCAATAAGGTCGCAGAAGGTTCAGTAACCCTTGCAGCAGGAGCGGAAATGCTTTCCAATGCAGCAGCACAAGCGTTATTCAGCGCATCAGCTGCTCTTTTCTCATCTGCAGATGCTCTTTCAAGCATTACAGGAATCAACGAAACATTGCTCGGAGACTATTTCTTCTCACCGGTCAAATTGGAAACAAATGAACTGTTTTCAGTGCCGGATTATGGATCTAACGTATCTCCATTTTATATCGCATTGTCAATGTGGGTCGGTGCTTTAATTACTTGTGTAATGATGGAACCTAAATCAAGTGTTGGAACCAAATATTCCCCATTTGAAATGTATGCCGGCAAACTGCTGATTTATGTGACAATGAGTATCCTGCAAGCCTGCGTAACTCTGATTGGAGCGCATATCCTGGGAGTCTATGTCGATAATTATCCGTTGTTCTACTTATCGGCAATATTGGTATCGGTAGTGTTCATGATACTGATGTATTCCATGATTTCGGCCATAGGAACAGTTGGAAAAGGAGTTGCAGTGCTTCTTTTAGTACTTCAGATATCTGCAACGGGAGGAATTTACCCTATCGAAATAATGGCGAAATTTTTCCATTACATACATCCATATATGCCAATGACGTATGCGATTAATCTATTGCGTGAGGCGCAGCTTGGAGTTGTCTGGTCAAATTACATTCCATCATTGATAATCCTTTTAGTAATTGGAGTTGCAACAGTTATTGTTTCAGTTCTTGTTAAAGAAAAAGCAGACAAACCTTCAAAATACTTTGAAGACCGTTTAGAGGATAGTGGATTATTTTAGAAGTTATTCCAATAACTTCTAATTATTTTTTTAGAAAAGGTGATAACAAAATGAAAAGAAAGAGTTTACTGATTATTTTATTGGTTGCTTGCATGATTTTTAGTGTTTCCAGTGTTGTAGCTAGTGACGTTGATGACGCATTAGCTAATGACGGAAATGATACTTCCTTAGCCAGTGATGAAAACAATTTTGTTGTCAGTAACGACATTGATGATATGAAAGCATCCAGCAATGTTGAAAATCAGCCGTTAAAGGAAAGCAGCACAGATGACGGAACTTTCACATCATTACAACTAAAAATCCTTTCAGCAGATGACAGAAGCACAGTCACCCTATACAATGACTACAAGTACAATGATGACTTTAAACTCACTAGCGGAATTTTCATCAATAAGGACATAACCATCGACGGCAACGGACATAGCATTGATGCAATGGGCAAATCCAGAATTTTCAATATCAACTATGGTATAGGCATAAAGCAACACCAGGTCACATTGAAAAACATCAACTTCAAAAATGGACATGCCAATATTTACGGCGGTGCAATTTTAAACTTTGCACACCTGACAGTTGACCACTGTACTTTCACAGGCAACAATGCCGGAACTGCTGCCGGAGCCATTAATTCTTTAGGCGTTTTAAACTTAAAGAATTCTGTATTCAACAGAAATTCCGCAGGAGGAGATGCAGGCGCAGTCTTTTCACTGACATTCCAAAAAAGTCAACTGTTCTTTTACCAATATTTTGAAGGCCGCAATGCAACCGAGGATTCAAACCTCCTTTTTACATTGATGCAGGCACCTGTTGAACATAGTAAAGATACAATATCCAACTGTGTATTCACCAACAACATAGCCAATGGCCGTGGTGGAGGAGCAATCTATGCATTCTCCCACATAGACATCAGTTCATGCACATTCACTTCAAACAAAGCAGGTGAAAATGGAGGCGCAGTATTTGGAAACAAGGATCTCTTCATAAGAAATTCCAACTTCAAGTACAACACCGTATCAAAATATGGCGGTGCAGTTTACTTCAGATGCCATGAAACTACAAGCAAACTTGTAAACGGCAAATGGGTTTCAGGAGTTAAATTCTACAATAACCGGATTGAATCATCAACATTTCTAAAAAATGTTGCAAAACGTGGTGGAGCCGTTTATGGATTTAAATACAGTGCTTCAGACAAAATACATGGCGCTAAAGCAGTGAAATGTACCTTTGAAGAAAACAAGGCACAAAAAGGCAGAGACATATATGGAGGAAAAACATCAGAATGTACCTTCATCTACTACAAGGTGACACTGAAAAAGGCCACCGTTAAAAAATCCGCCAAAAAGCTTGTCCTTAAGGCAACCTTGAAGAAGGGCAAAAAAGTAGCAAAGGGCAAAAAAGTCACATTTAAATTCAAAGGCAAAAAATACACTGCAAAAACCAATAAAAAAGGTATTGCCAAAGTAACAATTAAGAAATCTGTCCTTAAAAAGCTTAAGGTTGGCAAAAAAGTAAAATATACCGCCACCTACAAGGCATTTTCAGGAAAGGTAACCGCCAAAAAAACAGTTAAAGTCAAAAAGTAAATGTTTAAACATTTACTTATTTTATTTTTTAAATCAATTTCAGACCATCATATTATCAAAAATACGCTTATTTTAAATATACATTATACTAGTTTTTAGTGATTTAAAGTATCGCTTCATTCATTAAATTAAAAGACCAAAACAAAAGCAACAATCTAATTTGTCAAATCTATATCAAACCACTTGTGAATGAAAAGTTAACAAACAACAGGGTCACTTTGACTTTCCACCCTATTGAATAGCCATTTAACAAATCCATAGTAAACAAAAGCGAAGACAATCTCTTCAATCGATAATGCAAGCAAAAGACATAATCCAAACGGAAGTACCCCCTTACCTAAAACCAAAACAGCAACCTTCAATCCCAATTTGAATGTGTTCAGCACCAGAGGATAATAACTTTTTCCAAAACCATCCACCATTTTTGCGGGAATGGCTGAAAAAGGCCTGGATATGAGGATGACCGCTCCGAAAATCGCAATCCAAAAAATGGAGGTTTCCATATTAACCACAGAAAACGATTGATAGACATAGTCACGCATCAAAAAGAATGCGAAACTGACAATGATTGATGTGGCAAGATTGACCTTAAGCACATACCGATAAAGATCCCTCGCCCTTTCGAATTTTTTGGCACCGTACAAATGTCCTGAAACAGACATTATTCCATTACCGAAAGCTTCAGTCGGGGTTTTAAGCAAATCCTCAATTTTGCTGGATACGGAAAACAGCAGCACACCAACCTGACCCATCTGTTGGAAAAGCAGTGCATTGACAAAAACTGAAACGGAACACCTTACAATATCATCACAAAGATTAGGAATGCCCACCTTTAAAATTTCATAAATGATATGCATTTTAAACTTGAAATACTTTAAGCTTAATGGAATCTTTGTTCGTCCGGAAAAATACAGAAACAGGAATATGCAAACGGAAAATACTGAAGAAATGACTGTGGCATATGCAGCTCCTGAAACACCCAACTTTAAATTAAATATGAAAATAGGGTCCAAAGCCAAATTCAAAAGGTTTGAAATAATAATTATGATGGTCGGACTTTTAGAGTCTCCCTCAGACTGAAGGGTATTGCTGAAGAGATCTGATAACATCAATACACTTGCACCTAAAAAAAGGGGAAACAGATACTGCTTAGCCAATTCAACAGATTCTGATACGTCCATAAACTTCAATACTTCATTTAAAAAAAACGCCAAGATTATAAAAGCAACCGAAACGATGACGCTTATGAGAATTCCATGAATCAGCGCGTTGTATGATTCATCATAACTATCATGACCGATATAACGAGAAATTATTGAATTAGACCCTTCACCAATTGCATCCCCAATAGAATAGATTAAAAGTAGAATTGGAGCGGAAACCCCCATAGCCACAACTGCATCACTGCTTATGGATGATACCCACATCATATCCACCAAAGCGGAAATGCCGTCAAACATGACAAAACACATTATTGGTACAGTCAATTTCCAGAATGATTTAATTGGGTTGGTGACTAAATCAATGTTTTTATGCATATTATTAATTTTAAATTGAAGGATATTAAATATTTTTTTAATAATTGTGAATTTCTTTCGTTTCACAATATTTTTTAAAATAATCTAAAAATGGTTAAATTCAGTACCGAAGTATTCACGTACCTTCTCAAGCTCTTCAGGAATATTTATGTGCTGAGTGCACAACGGCAAACATTCCTCACACTTACGGCAGCTGTCGGCTCTTGAACCCCGGTCAATCACTGAGAAATACTGCATGGCACTTGCCTTAGGGTCCTTCATCATCTGAGCGATGTTGTATTCATTGAAGCAGTTAATAATATCCACTCCATTAGGACAAGGCATGCAATAACCGCATTTTGTACATTCATTTCCCAAGGTGGAAGCCTTGTATTGTCTTGCAACATCATTTATCAGTTCCTGATCATATTCGCTGATAACATCTTCATGTGAAGCATATCTTATATTTTCCTTTACCTGATTTAAACTGCTCATTCCACTTAAAACGCAATCGACATCGTCACGATTCCACAGGTATTGAAATGCCCATTCTACGGGAGTTCTTTCAACTTCAGATATTTCCCACAACACAGTAACCTCTTCAGGAACATGGTTGATTAATCTGCCTCCCCTCAAAGGCTCCATAATCATTGTCCCGATGTCATTCTTCTTTAAATATTGAAGGCCGTCGGCTCCTGACTGGTAGTATTCGTCCAGGTAATTCATTTGAGTCAAAACAACTTCCCATTTAGGATATTCCTCCAAAATCTCAGTCAGAAGATCCAATCCAACATGCGCTGAAAATCCTACATGCTTAACCTTTCCGGAACTTAAGCAATCATCCAGAAAGTCCATTACACCCAAATTCTTTACCTTATTCCATCCGGAGGCATTTAATGAGTGCAACAGGTAAACATCAAGATAATCTGTTTGCAGTTTTTCAAGCTGCTTATCCAAAAATGATTCAAAATCCTTTTTCTCTGAAATGAACCATGTAGGAGATTTTGTTTGAAGGATCACTTCATCCCTTAAGTTGTTTTCTTTAAAGTATTCGCCTAAAAATATTTCACCATTTCCATTGCCGGCCAAAGTGTCATTATGATATGGAAAAGCGGTGTCAAATATGTTGATTCCATTCTCAATTGCATAATCAAACATTTTAGTTGCTTCCTCCTCATCAATATCGGCATTGGAATAGAGTGTCGGAAGTCTCATGGTTCCAAAACCCAATCTTGAAACCTTTAAGCCTGTTTTTCCGAGCGTATTATATATCATTGACATCACATAAAATTAAGTTATTTTTCAACACATGTTTTTTTATATATCAATTAAGAATATATTTAATAACATATTTAATACTATGCAATTATGAATGTTTTTAGGCAAAGGAATATTTTTTAAAAAAATAGTAGTTAAAATTTGAAAATTAATTAATATTTTGGCATGTTAAGAGTAACCCACATTCTGTTCATCAGCATTCATCTTAGCGAACTACCTTGCCTACACAAGCGATTATCGGCAACTTTGCTCTTGCATCCTACGGAATGGCCGTTTCACCGTTTCTTTTAATGTCCTCAATTAAATATCATCGTCCACCATTAAAAGCCGTGTCGTTTCTGCTCCAGAATCATACTTCTCAGTATACGTTTTTCAACGCCGTAGTCTTGTTTGATGTGCGGAGTTTCCTTAGTTAAAAAAATAACCAGCAGCCGTCTTTAACTTGCCAAAAAATATTAATTAAAATTAGCAGGGCCTAGATATGAGCCCTGCGGGTTCACCAGACTACCCCACCCTGCTATATGAAAATCAGTAACATTATTATTTAAGTTACTATTAATATATAAAGTTTTCGTAAAATGGAAAGAAATCAAAGAAAATAATATTAGTTATTTTCTAATGATTCGATTCTTTTATCCAAGTCGTTAAGCTTTTCTTCAGTTAACTTTTGGAACTCTTCAGAAGATTTCTTGAATTCATTGAAATCTTTTTCCAGACTATCCACATTGGCAGTGGTTTGTGAAAATTTGGTTTGAAGATCTTCCACATCCTCAGTGGTAGCCAAAGACCAGTCCTTAATTAACTCTTCGCTTTTAGCATCCAAAAATGCATCAATTTTATTGGAAAAAGCATCAGTGTTTAAAGCGGACATGTCGATATCACTTAATTTGACTTTGATTCTTTTACCTACAGAATCACCTTTTTCGGAAGGTTTATCTTTAGATAAATCTGAATAATCTGAAGAATTGCTTAAAACTTCATCCATATGTGCATCTGCACTTGTTGGAACATAAGAACGTAATTTGTCCATAGTGGCAGGACTATTCAATAAATAATAATAAACTAAAACTGCAATTGCAACAATTAGAATCATAATTGCAACCACTTCTACAGCTTCCATATTCTCACCTATTTCATTCCTTTAAGTTTCTTTTCTTTTTCTTCAATTTCTGTAAGCATTTTTTCAAGTTTTTTACGTTCGGTTTCAGCTTCCAATCTCGCTAATCTTTCATTGATTTCGGAATGAAGGAACCCAACGCGACTTCTTGCTTCAGTTGTAGATTGTCTAATTTCAGAAAGACGATCCTGTTGGTCTTGCGGCAATGGAATAGGATTATCCATTAATCTTTTAGATTCTATGTCTTTTTCAACCATGGACATTTTCTTAAGCTCAATTTCCTTTTCAAGAATTGCAATTGAATTTTTGGATTGAGCAATCTTTCTCCATTGGAAAACAATGATAATTAATACAAAGGCTACGATAACCAAAACAATTAGTAAAAACATTTGGTCAGGTATTGTAGGAATATCCATTTTTTAACCTCCAATTAATATATAATGTATACTAATAAATTAATATATAAACTTTATCAATTAAATATTTAATTGATTAACACGGAAGGTAAAAATTTATGATGGAATCTTATATACAATCAGGAAAAATCGCTTCAAAAATACGTGACGAAGCTTCAAAAATGATAAAAGAAGGAACATTGGTCATTGACCTGGTGGAATATGTAGAAAGCGAAATATTAAAGTCCGGCGCTGAAATTGCATTTCCATGCAACGTATCATTGAATGAAGTGGCTGCACATTATACTTCTCCAGCAAATGACAAAACCGTAATTAATGCGGGAGACATGGTAAAATTGGATTTGGGAGCAATGGTTGACGGATATATTGCAGATACCGCCATTACAATAATAGCTGATGGAAACATTGATGAAAATTACACACAGGATGAAATAAACCTGCATGAAGAGATAGTTGAAGCGTCCGAAGCAGGTCTTGAAGCTGCAATCGCAACCGCAAGGGCAGGAATTGAAGTGTCAAAGATTGGTGAAGCTGTCCATGAAGCAATTTCCGAGTACAAATTAAATCCGATATTCAATTTAACCGGCCACAGCCTAGAACAGAATAACCTCCATGCAGGAATATCAATCCCAAACTATGACAATCATGACCACTACATTTTAGAGGAAGGCCAGGCGGTGGCAATCGAACCGTTTGCAACAAACGGAGAGGGAATCGTAAACGACGCCCCGGGACACTATATTTTCTCATACCTGAAAAACAGGCCTTTCAGAATGAAAAGTACACAGAGGGTTCTGAAATATATTCAGCACAATCACAGGTTTGTTCCGTTTTCCGGAAGATGGATTACAGATGAATTTGGTGAGAGAAAAGGAAGCATTGCCTTAAAGCAATTGTCAGATGCGATGGCCGTATATGCATATGCTCCTTTGCGTGAAAAGCAGAACTGCTTCGTAAGCCAAAAGGAACACACCATAATCGTTGAAAAAGAAGGGTGTACAGTTACAACCATTTAAAAAAAAAAGGAAAAGAGATATCTCTTTTCTTACCAATTTTGTGAATATTCATAGTTTACTTTGGATTTCTTGTATATTACTACGATTTTAAACTTGCCTGTTTTTTTAGGATTTTTAAGTTTGAATATTGCAATTCCTTTCTTGTTTGTTTTTGCCTTATATGTTTTTTTGTTGAATTTAACTTTGATGACTTTATTCTTTTTGTTTTTGCCAAGGAATTTGACCTGGAACTTGATTTTTGAACCCGGTTTAACCTTGCCTGTTTTTGCCTTAATAACATCCTTGACAGTCACATAATTGCCTATCCTAAAATCCTTATACTGCGCATAGATTGCATATGTTCCAGGTTTTGCAGTTATCTTAAAAGATGCATAACCGTTTTTATCTGTGCTTCTGACATATTTCTTACCATTTAAGGTAAAAGTAACTTTTTGACCCGCTTTTACTGGATTTCCATTATCATCGAAAACGCGAACCTTATATGCGTTGCCATTGTCATAGTACATCTTAATGTTTTTTCCGCCGGTAACAACATCAAATACCTTAATGTTTGCTGAATCAACATAATTGTTAGTCGGATTTAATGCAGAAATCTTGTGGTTTCCGTTATTTATTAATATTTTCAATAATGCAACACCATTTGAATCTGTATCTACCCGGTAATCATTATAGTCATCCACTTCAAAAAGAACATTGGTGTTTTTCAATGGACTACCACTGGTATCATAAAAAGTAGCGGAATATTCTATTGCACCATTATACCTCTTGGTAACCTTCCCCATCACAATTGTTTTGATCTCATCGCCAACAACATCGGAATCATCACTGTAGGCTACAATATCTTCAGAAGCAGCAGCCAATGTGTTCTGTGGAGCATAATCAAGTTCCACCAGATTATCATCCACTTCAGAAACCGCTTGAGTAATATTCTCATCAACCGCAAATGCAAAATTTATTGACAGTAAAAATACAATTGCAATTAGAAAAACAAGTAATCTATTAAATTTCATATTACACCTCACTGTTAGATATATCTAACAGAAATAGTATTTAAAGATTAATTTAAAAAAAGTATGTTTTAATTGAAGATAATTAAAAAATAAAAAAAAGAAAGAAGTGGAATTAGTATTCCACAGGAAGTGGTAATCCCATTTTTGCTCTTCTTTCACGTTCTTTGCCGTTTTTGTCCTTTTTACCTTTAGCTAATTTTTCAAGTAAGCCAAGACCAGGTTTTACGTCGTCCATTGGTTTTGTTTCAATTAAACCAGCGTCAACAGCAGCTTTGAATATTGATTCACCGTCGTCGGTTCTGGTTAAAACAGTGGACCATCCGTCAGGGGATCCTACAGAACCGGTTGATACGTCAGCCCATTCACATACGTAATCCATACAGATGTTACATCCAGCTTGTTCATATCCGTGGGTTTCTTTAATAGCTAAACCAGAGTCTTCGCCGTCTTTGGTTAACCAGAATTTACCTTTACCGATGTCCATTTTGGTAGCATCTTGTAAGGAGTCAAATCCTAATTTTGCGGTTGCGAAAGTATCAAGAGAAGCCATAGGGAAGTTTTCCATACAGTAGATACCTATGATTAATTTGATTTTATCAGCAACAAATCTTGCAAATGGGTAAGCTTGTGCTTTTCTTAAACCTTGGGTTTGACATGGGGTTGATACAACACCAACTTTTTCTAAACCATATTGACGGGTAGCTTCTTTAACAGCAGATAAGGTTGGGGACATTGAGTATTTGGTACCTGCTGCTGCGATAACTTCATCAGCGGAAGTTACTACAGTAGGAATAGGTCTCCAATCTTCATCAGGAGTTCCAGCTACAACTGCACCTTCAATGATTCCTTCATCGATTGCATAACAGAGTAATGCTGAAACAATTCCTCCGTCTTGTGATACATCAGTAATTTTGCTATCAGTAGCTCTTGCAGATAATGCTTCTTTATAAGTTCCTAATGGCATGTTCAATCCTCCTATAATCCAGTTTCCTCTTTAATTCTCTTTATAGGTAACCATGCTCTTGGACACATTGCATAACAAGATCCACATTTAATACATCTGTCTCTATCACAGCTAGGTCTACCTTCAGAAAAGCCCATAGCTCTTGTAGGACAAGCTAGAGCACAAGTTCCACATCCACTACATAATCCGTTACGGATTATATTGGTTAACACGTCACAGCCACATCCGGTGTTACAAGCAGCTTTATCAATAGCAGGTTGTAAGTATTCCATGTCTCCGTTACATAATGCAACAACTGTTTTTGCAATCATTTCAGGAGCTACAGGACAACCAGGGAGTGCACAGTCAACTTTTACTAAAGAACTGATTGGTGCGAAAGATTCATGTTTAGGTTGTGCTTGTTGGCCTCCACGTGCGAAGGTTGTGAAACAACCGGTCATAGCACAGGAACCGAATGCACAGATTAAAGCAGATTTTTCTCTTGCCATTAATAATTCTTGTACACTGTGTTCATCTTGTAAACATACGGATCCTTCAATTAAACATAAGTCCATTTCAGGCATTTCTTCAGCGTAAGTACCGTGAACCCATTTGTCTACTAAAGTTTGTCCGTAAACAATATCAATCATGTCGGTTAATACGGTAGATAAAATGTCGTAGTTTTCGGTTAAAGACATTGCATCTCCAGTACAACCACTTAAGTGAATGTAACCAATACGTGGTTTAGCTGCAGCTTTTGTTTCTTCTGCAGGAGCAGCTTCAACAGGTTTTTCAGGAGCAGCTTCAACTTTTTCTTCTACTTTAGGTGCGATTTCTTCTTGGTTGGAACCGCCTAAAGCTTTTTTCAATTTATCAAACATTATTTTACCCCAATTTCTTTTAAAATAATATCTATAGTTTTAGGAACAGCCTTAATTACGGGTTCTGTTAAACCCAAATCCACATCCGGAGTTGGAATCAAAGCAGGTTTGCAACCTACAACAACCACTTCACATTTTTCAGATATTTTTTGAAGCGGTTCTTCAACAGTCATTCCGTGAGGATTGTCATATTTTCCTATTTTCATTATGTTCGGATCAAACACATCAACGGTTCCAGGTTCCGCATCAAATTCTACAACATCAATAACTATCAGTTTTTTCCAATCATATTCCTCATACAATGGGAAAAAGTTTGTTGGAGCTGCAGTTCCGCCGTCAATGAACTGGATACTGTCAGGTAATGTTATTCCTTCAAATTTTTGCTGGATTTCAGCCAATATATCCTTGTCGAATTCATCTTCAACATAAGCTGTGACGGCCGGGTCATAATAATCATTTTGGTCGTCGCAATATTTCTGCAACAAGTTTATGATGACCGGACCGAATCCATCATCTTTAAATAATACATTTCCGCATCCTATGACAATAATCTCCGAATCATAAGGCATTTAAATTTTCCTCCACTATTTAGATTCTCACCATTTCATTTTTGAGAATGGATTTGTCTTCATCGTCAACTACCATTACATGAGTAGCACAGGATAAACATGGATCGTAAGCTCTGATTACATGTGGACCTAACTCATGATGGAATCCTTCGGTTGCAGGACCCATGGTTGGAATGTTCCAAGTAGTTGGTACAATAGCTGAGTAGAATTGGGTTTTTCCTTCTTTGACTTGAGCCATGTGTACATCAGTTCCTCTAGGACCTTCAATAACACCAAATCCAAGTTCACCAGTTCCTCTCTTATCGTAAGATACGTTTGCAGGTGCTGCAGTATCAATTGCATCTAATGCTTCCATACAAGCGTCGTAATTTTTCAACATTTCTTGAGCACGAGCGAGATGTTGAGCAACTACACCTTTGTCTTTGAAGCCTGAGAATTTTTCCATTCTTGCTCTTGGACCAGTTTCAACATTGACACCTTCCCATAATGGAATTACTGAACATGCTTTTGTACCGATTTCCGGATCATCATACCATGCTTCAGGCAATACTTCTGAGAATTTGTCCATATCGAATTCGTTGGTACCGTAAGTTGCATCCATAGCCATTAAAGGTTGGTCAACAACACCTAAATCTGCAGGTAAACCAGCTTCCTGAACACAGTTTGCAATAAATTCAACGTGTGCGTCAAGTTTTGGTTTTAAGGCAGTCATTCTTTCGATTAATCTTTCTTTAGTGAATGGTGTAATGTTTCTTGCCATTCCTCCAACCCTAATATCGGATGGGTGGATACCTTCACCGGCAATCATGTCAACAACATATTGAACATGTTTTCTTACTTCACTTACGCTGTTAACTGCATCTGCGAATTTGTCTTCAGGGACAACGTCAGGTGCAACTAAGAAGTGGTGAATTGCTGCACTGTTAATTCCGTGTGCTGCTGCAACAGCTTTTCTTAACAATTTAGCTGCTTTAGGAATTTCGATACCTAAAGCCATGTCCATAGCTTCTGCGGATGCTAAAGTGTGTGGAATAGGACATACTCCACAGATTCTTTGACATAAAACAGGAGCGGTTTCAGGTGCTTTGTTAAGAACCATCTTTTCTAAACCCCTTACAGGAGTTATACTTAAATACATACCTTTTGTAACAATCCCTTCATCGTCTACTTCCATGACGAGTTCGGCATGGCCCTCTTGACGAGTTGTAGGGGATATAACTACTCTATCTTTCAAATATGTCACCTCAATTATAAATTAGAAACTAACATTAATTATATATGTTTATTATTATTAATAAGTAACTTCAAAAATTACAAATCGAAATATATATAAAAGAGAAAAAACTAATTTTACTTATTATAATTAAATACCTTGATAGGAGGGAAAAAATTGGATAAATCAAATATTATCATTTCAATAATTATTGTATTATGTATCGCAGCAGCGGTTACCGCATACGGTATAACAAATACCGACAACCCAATATTCTCTAATTTATCTAGTATGGGCGCAAACAATAATGGAAATGGACTTGGAAATAATAGCACTTTAGCAAACAATTCTTCCTCTGTAGCAATCACCGCAGGAAGTTCAGATTCTGGTGCAGATGATGGATCATCAGGAAGCGATTACTCAGGAAGTGATTCATCTTCAAGCGATTCATCAAGTGATTCATCCTCATCATCTTCATCCTCATCTTCAAGCAGTTCATCAAGTTCCAGCAGCGATAGTGGAAGATCAAGTACACAAATGTCTTATTCAGATGCGAAAGCTATTGCAGCTGATGCAATATTAGAAGATGGATGTTATGCAGGCGATGGTTATTATTCAGATGGTATGTGGTACTTCACAGTCTATGATAAGCAAGGAAATGCCGTAGATACCATTAGTGTTGATGACGCAACCGGAAGTACCGGAAGAGGATAAAATTTAATTTTAATCCTTTCTTTTTTTATTTTTAATGAAATGGATAAGTATATATAATAAGAAAAACAAAACTATTATTGCTATATGTAAGGGCCCGTAGCCTAGCTGGATAGGGCGTCGGACTTCTAATCCGAAGACCCCGGGTTCAAATCCCGGCGGGTCCGTCCTTATAAATTCTTTTTTTGGAAAAACAAATTTAGGCAACTTAGTTATTTTTTGGGCTTGTAGCCTAGTCTGGAAGGGCGTAAGACTCCTAATCTTAAGATCGAGGGTTCAAATCCCTCCAAGTCCGCTTTTAAAAACTGTCTAAAGTGACCACTTTAGGCTTTTTAACTTCTTTTTTAAACAGTATCTGACCATATTGTCCGCCTCCACCAGGAATTACCTCAATAGTATTATTTCTGAATGACTCTATGGCTAAGGCAACATTTCCATCGATTTTTTTGATATCACCCAATGGCACATCAATCAAAACGTTGATTTCGGTATCAAAACCATCAATCAATTTCTGCCAGATTCCCTGTACGAACTTTGTGGTAACTCCCTTGTCATAAACAGAAGAAATGATTTCAGCCAAAGGCATCAAATGAACATATTTTGGCCTGAAATCAGGATGAACGGGTTTGTCCAAATCCGCTATTTCAGATATCCTGAAGTCAACTCCCTTTTTGACTGTGCCTCCGCATGAACATTTCATCCTGTTTTCACGGGCAACGAGAGGATCGATCAATTTGTGGCACTTAGTGCATGCAGTCATGTGATATTTCCCCAAATTGGGCACCAGGCCATAATTAGCCTTGACATCCCTCATTTTAAAAGCCTTTTTGATTGAAGAATAGGAAATGTCTTCCAGCTCAATCTGATTAAATTCACGGCCCAACCTGTGGGGCCATGGGGAGTGTGCATCCGAGTTTGTCAAAAACACGAAATCCTTGAGTTCCGATACCGTATCGGCCATAGAAGTGTCAGCAGACAATCCCAACTCAACGAAATCGGGAGCCTTCTTGTAACAGTCATAAATGCTGTCATGTGACTTGTACATTCCGGTCCATGGCGTGAATGCATGTGCCGGACCGATCAGGCAATCATAGTCATGAGCAAATTCCAACAGCTCCGCCCCTCCAAGCTTTGTTTTGGGCCTCCCGTCAGCGTTCTTGTTTTTTGAAGGCAATTTTTCTGACATCTCACGGGCAATGTTCAAATCGGGAATGATGATTAGATGATGGATTCTGCTTTTTCCCTCAACTTCAGTTGTCAAAACAAAATCCATATCGTCAGCCGTGTATATGCCGTCACCCGAATATGTTGTGCTTTCCTCAATTATATCGAGCCACTTCGGATGAAGGCCGTCACCGGTTCCCAAAAGCTCCAATCCCTTCAATTTAGATTTGGGAGCGATATTTCTAATCACCATGTCCTTAGATGATGCCATTGAAAAACAGCTGTGAGTGTGAAAATCGGCATTTACTAACATGATTAACTGTTAGAAACTAGTATTATTTAATATTTTTTTAACATCAGAAAGTGGATATTTCTCCCTTTTAGGCATCAAATCAACACCCACTTCACCAACCGAATCCAGATTTTTTAAAAATCCGTTTGTTTTGTCAATCAGGTCGATGATTTCCCTTTGGGTTGTTGGAAAAGCAAGCTTCAGTGTCGGAATATCTAAATCATTGACAATCTTGACAAAGAGGCTGTGGGCATTGTTGCATGCATTTCCTCCAAAGAGTATCAAATCATTCAACGGACTGTACATCCGCTCATAAATGCGGGGACGCTTTCCGATGATGATTGCGGCATCAGCCCTCTCAACGACTTTAGAAAATAGGAATAATCTTGATTTTACGCCTGAGGGAAGTTCGCTTGAGGCATATTTTGTAATCAGATTGTCAAATGTCAAATTCCCTTCGCAAATATCCATATTGTCGTAACGGGAGAAATTGCTGGGGGACAAATAAGTATGCCCATTCTTTTCAATCAATGGAATTACAATCATTGATGTGTCTGGAATGACTATAACATTCATAAAAAAAGTAAATAGATATTGGATTGATTATCCAATATATCTTAAATCGTCTGCGTTTCCTGCATTGGCCTTATTGATTAAGTCCTGTTCCATCTGCTGAGCTTTAGCAATCATTTGTCTGGTTTCTTCAGCCCTTTCATCTAACTTTTCAGTATTGATTTCAAAATTAAGCAAATGGGATAACTTTAACAGTAAAGCTTCGGCAGCTTCAGCATCAATGAAATATCCTGGAGTTTCGCCCATAAGACAAGACCCTTCGATTCCTCTGCGGGCACCGAGACCCAAGAAAAGTCCGGAAGCTCCAACAATTCCACCGTCATTGGATCTAATTTCAACTTCTGCTTCCTTTAAAAGCTCAACATTGGCTTCGCAGGTAGCCGCTCCGAATACATTTGGATTTTCAACAGGCTGCGGAGAGGTAACCATTCCGCCAAGTGTGAAAATCCTGTCAATGTCAAATTGGCAGACAAAATCCAAAATCTCTTTGCAAACCAGGTATTGTCCTTCAGGAGATAATGCCTGAGTATTTCCGACAAGAATAATCAAATCCAGATTTTCCTCACCGACGTCCTTCAGGTAGTATAGCTCATTGAACATGTTTTCAATGATGCCTTCCTCCTTAACAAGAACTTGAGGCGGGAAAGTCGGAGAATAAATTTCAGCAAACTTGGTGGCTCCCAATTCATCAATCATATGGTCTGCTGCCAGTTTACCCACATGTCCAAGACCAGGTAACGCTTCTATAAAAACAGGGTTGTTCAATTCAACTTCTTCTAAAACAGTAATTTCTGCAGTATTCATTGTATTACTCCTTGTTCATTGCCTCTTTTTTTAATATGCGCCTATATTTACCATATTTATCCTCAACAGAAAATTTGGGAGGATAAATAACTTTAAGCGGTCCTCCACATTTAGGGCAAGCATCCTTTAAAGTATAAATTCCACATTCAGGACATTTATTCATTTTCATATTCATGTAAATCTAATTAATCTAACTCTCTTAAAAATGAACCGTTACCGCCGGATTCTTCAACAACTGCAATGCATCTTTCAGCTGCTGCCTTAAGAGTTTTTTCTGCTAAAATATAATCAGTAGATTTTACAGTAATTCTGTATCTTGGTGCACCGACGCATTGGACTTTGATTTCTTCCTCTTCGTCCCCGTTATCTTCAGCGGCCTTAAGGGCTGAAATGATAACCTCTACACCATCAGGCACAAAAGTTTCAATATCTACATAACCATTGATGTGAACCTCAGGAGGAGTGATGTTCTTTTTAGCTACTTCAGTAATAGCATCAGCCCAATCCTGTGGGATTCCTTCTTCAGTCAAAGATTCGGCACCTTCATCAGAAGCGGCTTCAAAAGCACCGTAGACATCACCAAAAATGTCCATAAGCTCATAGCCCACCTCATCATAAGCTTCATCTAAAGTCTTATCCAATGATTTGGCAGATAATTCCAAGAATTTTTCAGCTTTCTGTTCAATTTTCCAATGTTGGATTTTTTTAGTTCTCTGATCTTCACGGATCCTTTTTAAGGAAGCGTCAACATGCCCTTTTTTAGGGTTAACCCTTAAGACACGGCAAACGATTTTTTGATTTTCTCTTACGTGGTCTCTGATGTTTTTAACCCAACCGGAAGATACTTCAGAAATATGAATAAAAGCTTCTTTGCCCTGATATTCTTCTAATTTAGCAAAAGCCCCATAATTAAGAACTTTATAAACTGTACCTACAATAAGTTCTCCTTCATCAGGCCATTCTTGACTTTTTCTTACCATATTCTCACCAACATCAAATAAAAATTATAAAAAATAGTAAAAAAATAAGTTTAAAACTAGAAATCTAGTTTAAAACTTTTTCAATGTGTGCGGTGATTTTAGCTTTAGCACCGCGAGATTTGACAAGAGTCTTACCGCAAATGATACATTTTACATCAGATGCAGCACGGTCGAATATTACTTGTTCGTTGTCACAATCTAAACATTTAACTTTTAAAAAGTTTCCTCTACCTTTACTAACCATGTTAACCACCTTATTTAGCTACAAATTCAGGTTTACCTGTTCTGAAAGATTGTTTAATGTGAGATTTACCACATTCTTTACATTTAAGCCTTAAGTCTAATTTTTTAACTGGTTTGTTTCCAGCAGGTAAAGGCCTTGGGTAACCCCTATAACCAGCAGTCACACGTCTGAATTGTCTTTGTCCCCAGGTTAACTCACTAGCTTTTCTCCTTTTTGCAGTGTGTACTTCATGTACAGTGTGTTTTCTGCAATGAGGACAGTATGTTCTTTTTTCTTTTGGTATTTTCATTATTTCACCGTAAATTAATAAATCATTGTAAATCTATCTATGAATTTATCTAAATTCAATTTCTATCAAAAAACGTTAGAGATAAAAACTGCATTGTAACGCATCAAGTCTACAGACAGCAAAAATCCAAATTATATAAAATATAATTTTTTATTATCACAAATAGATACGATTAATATATCTATTTATTAAGCTATTTAAATGTAATGGAAAAACACCTAAATTTTGACTTGGCGACCTTTTCGATTTTTGAAAAATATTTTTGCATTGACCATCGGCAATGTTACAATATCCTGCGGTCTGAAAGGCCCGTAAGTTTTCTCATCAACACCAACAATAGCTCCGACATCATCAAAAACAAGCATAGTGACAAGCTCTGTTTCTTTAGCCACCTTTTTTGATTCAAAATCATAAAACTCATCCTCTGCATCAAAAGCATTGGGATTGTCTTCAATGTTTTCAACAGGTTTTAGCTTAACTTGCGGCTTTACGACAGGTTTTTTTACATCAGGTGAAGGCTCAGGTTCCGGTTTTTCCTTAATAATCGGTTCGGGTTCTGTTTTTTCAACATCAACTTCCGGAGTCAAAGTGGTTTTTTGAGTCTCTTTAGGTTTGATGATCGGCTTTTTAGGAGCATCATCATCAGACAACTTTTCAAGGGAAATGTTGCTTCTGTGATTTTTCAATGTATCGATTAGGGAATAGTAGAATTGCTCCTCCTCAGGAGTCAGGTTCAGGGGAGTGGTATCCACCAAATCAAACTGAGGCTTGCCTGTGAATAAATGATAGGATCTGTGAATATTTATAACAGCCGCTTCTGAAATCTTCTTTTCACGCCTTTCACAAATCTCTGTTGCAATAATTTGAGATTGCTTAAGCAATGATACGGCTTTGGAAAACGGATCGCTCATAGCTTCCTGCTTCAGCACATCCATATATTCCTGAAGCTGACTGTAGAAATCCTCCTCTACACGAGCTAATGTGCCGTTATTCCGTTCCTTTTTCTGAATCTGACGTAAAACTTGATAGAATTTATCCACTTAAGACCATCTCTAAAAATTAACTTTTAAAAATAAAAAAAAAGATGAACCGATGAAATTAATCATCTTGTTCTAATCTAGGAGCAAGTAAGAAACTGAGTTTACCGTCACCGGTTACCATATTGAGAGTCAGGCTCAATGGCATATCGGTACCTAAACTGATTTCCGCTTCCTCTGAAAATTTATCTGCTTTGAGCATTTCTCTAATCTTATCTAAAGAGAATAAAGATTTCGCATGTTCCTGAATATTTTCTCCATGAAGATACTTGATACTTGCATCACCAAATTCACCGTCAGCTGATGCTATAAAGTAGTCTTCATCAACCTGCAATGCGATTTTATCTGAAAATATATCAATATCGTTGATTGAATCTTTTAAGATTGAGAAACGTACCTTAAATGTGGTTGGATGTGAAATTTGAGGTGGAGTTGGGTTGTCATATTCAATATCAATCAATCTGATTTTGAATGTTCTTGTTGCATCCCCTTCAAAAGTAATGATGAAATTACCTTCATCCACAGACATCAATACTCTGTCTTGAGATTTCGCACGTTTGAGCACTCTCATGAATTCATCAGTGTCAATATTAATCTTTTCAGGCACATCACAAATGTATTCGTCGAACAAACTTGCATTAAGTTCTAGATGTACGAAAGTTATGTGACTACGGTCTAAGGCATCTAATCTCATGCCTTCACTGTCAGTTTGGATTTGTACTTCATCAACAATTGATGAAATAGCATCAAAACTGGTTTTTAATATACTAGAATCACTTAATTCTGCTTTAAACATAAATAATCCTCTTATAAATAATGTAATTATATTTGTTTTTTATATATTATAAGTTTATCTAATAGGTGAAAATTGGGACTGTCAAAATGTAGCTCTTTGACAGTCCCTGAAAATTATTCATTTGATGCCCTTTTCATGGCTGAAACATATTCCTTCAGGGGTTCTGCAGCATCTTCGCCATATTGTTCGATGATTTTTACGATTGCACTGCCGACAATGACTCCATCGGCAATCTTACCAATTTCAGATGCCTGTTCGGGAGTATTGATGCCGAAACCGACCGCCAAAGGCAAATCAGTAACCTCGCGAATGTCGGATAAAATTGCATTCAAATCAGTTTTGATTTCTGAACGCATTCCAGTAACCCCCAATGATGAAACAACATAAATAAAACCGGTTGCATCACCGGCTATCTTTTGTATTCTCTGTTTTGAAGTAGGTGCAATCAATGAAATGACATCAACTCCATTTGAAAGGGCAATATCTTTAATTTCATCTTTTTCCTCATATGGCAAGTCCGGAGAAATAATTCCATCAATTCCAAGCTCGGCACATCTTTTAAAGAACCTTTCATAACCGTAAAAGAAAACAGGATTGATATAAGTCAAAAAGACCAGCGGAATGTCTGTTTTTTCACGCACTCTTGCGACGATGCCAAATACGTCATCGGTTGTGGTATTGTGCTTCAAAGCCCTGACGTTAGCGTCCTGAATAACGACACCTTCAGCCATCGGATCTGAAAAAGGAATTCCTATCTCAACCAGATCGCAGCCTGCCTCTTCCATTGCAAGAATGTATTCGACGGTCTTGTCAATTGTCGGGTCTCCCGCTGTCAGAAATCCTATGAATGCGGTTCCGTTTTCAAATGCATTGGATATCTTACTCATTTAAATCAACTCCTCTGTATTCTGCAATTGATCTTACATCCTTATCGCCTCTGCCGGACAGGCAAATCATTATTGTTTCATCCTTATCCATTTCAGGAGCGATTTTCATGGCATATGCAACTGCATGTGCACTTTCGATAGCCGGAATTATGCCCTCCATCTTTGAAAGGTATTCGAATGCAACAACCGCTTCCTCATCGGTTATTGGAACATATTCCGCCCTTCCGGTGTCTCTTAGATATGCATGTTCAGGGCCGACTCCAGGATAGTCAAGACCGGCAGATACTGAATATACCGGTGCGATTTGCCCATAGTCACCCTGATTGAAGATTGATTTCATTCCATGAAATATTCCAATCTTGCCTTTTGTAAGGGCGGCCGCATTGTAAGGTGTGTCTATTCCCTTTCCCCCAGCTTCACAGCCAATCAATTTAACATCTTCATCTTCAATGAAATTATAAAATGCACCCATTGCATTACTTCCACCACCGACACAGGCAATGACCGCATCCGGAAGCTTTCCTTCCTTTTCAAGGAACTGTTCACGGGCTTCGGCACTGATTACTGCCTGAAAATCACGAACAATCATCGGGAACGGATGAGGTCCCATTGTGGAACCGATTACATAATTGGTATCATGAACCCTTGCAATCCAATCCCTGAATGCATCGTTTACCGCATCCTTTAAAGTCTGTGTTCCGGATTTGACGGAATGGACCTTAGCGCCCAAGAGTTCCATCCTGTAAACGTTTAGAGCCTGTCTTTTTGTATCAACTTCGCCCATGAAAACCTCACATTCCATGTCCAGAAGCGCCGCTGCAGTCGCTGTTGCAACCCCGTGCTGGCCTGCTCCGGTTTCTGCAATAACCCGAGTCTTTCCCATCTTTTTGGCAAGAAGCACCTGACCCAAAACATTGTTTATCTTATGGGCTCCGGTATGGTTCAAATCCTCACGCTTCAAATAGATTTTGGCACCGCCAAGGTCTTCTGTCATTCTTTTAGCATAATATAATAAAGATGGTCTTCCTGCATATTCCTTCAACAAGGTATTGAGCTCTTCAACAAAATCCGGATCGTTCATATAATGATTGTACTGCTCCTCCAGGTAAAGCAATTCATTCATTAATGTTTCAGATATGTACTGGCCACCATATTCACCATATCTTCCTCTACTCAATTTATAACCTCCATAATCTCTTTTATTTTATTTTCATCTTTAAATCCATCAGTTTCAAGGCTTGAACTCAAATCAATGGCATATGGATTGAACTCGTCAATGGCCTGAGTCACGTTTTTGCTGTTCAATCCTCCCGCCAGGAAAAACTCTTTTTTTATGTCTTTTCGAATAAGACTCCAATCAAATGTTTTTCCACTGCCTTTTCCACTGTCAAGCAATAAATAATCAGAATTAGAATCATTATATTCCAATAAATCGATTTCCTGTGTCATTTCAATTGCATTAATTATCTTCAATTCATCGTCAGTTTTCTTTTTTAAATCCAATATAAATTGTTCGCTTTCGCTTCCGTGAAGCTGAGCGATTTCAATTATCCCTTCATCGAATAATTTCAATATCTCATCCTGCAAAGAATCCACGAAAACACCAACCGGAATTATATCCGAATCAAGATTGTTCCTTAATTCTTTAGCCAAATCATGTGAAACCTTTCTTTTTGAATCTGCAAATACAAACCCAATATAATCAGGTTTATATCTGTTGACTATCTCAATATCCTCCAATCGTTTGATTCCACAGATTTTGATTTTAACCATTTTTCAACTCCGAAATCATGGCCTTTTTATCATCACTTTTCATTAAAGTTTCGCCTATTAAAACAGCATCAACATCATTTTCTTTTAATCTGGTGATATCTTCATGTGTTTTAATGCCACTTTCTGAAATAAATATAACATCTCCACTGACACATCTACGTAGATTGATACTATTTTCAATATCTACTGTGAAATCCTGCAGGTTCCTGTTGTTGACGCCGATAATTTCAGCCCCAACTATCATGGCCCTCATGATTTCATCACCGTCATGAGCCTCAACAATAGCTGAAAGGCCCAAATCATGAGCCAGATCCAAATATTTCCTCAGCTGAACAATATCAAGGATAGAAACTATCAGTAAAACTGCGGAAGCGCCCAACATCTTGGCTTCCCAAATCATGTACTCGTCAACGACAAAATCCTTTCTCAAAACAGGTATGCTGACCTCCTTGGCAATTTCCTCCAGATATTCGTCAGACCCCTGGAAAAAATATGGCTCGGTTAAGACAGAAATTGCACTGGCCCCTGCGGCCTCATATTCCTTGGCAATGGCCAGATAATCAAAGTCCTCTGCAATCAGTCCCTTTGATGGTGAAGCTTTTTTGACTTCGGCTATGATTGAAATATCATCCCCACCCAATGCCTTTTTAAATGGGAACTCATTTGAAATTTCCAATAGGGAAACCTGTTTTTTAATATCTTCCAATGGCAATATGCTTTTAGCCATTTCCACTCTTTCTTTTGTTTTTTCAACGATTTCATCCAACATATTAATCAGCATTTGTAAATTCAATAAAGTTTTCAAGTTGCCTTAATGCCTTTCCGGAATCGATAATTTCGGCTGCAAGCTCTACGCCTTCCCTTAGGGATTCGACTTTGCCTGCAACATACAATCCGGCAGCAGAATTCAGCAGAACAGCATTTCTTTTCGGTCCTTTTTCACCTTTTAGAATTGACATGGTAATCTGCGCATTTTCCTTGGCGTCACCACCTACCAAATCCCCTTTGGAACATCTTTCCATTCCAAAGAGTTCGGGTGAAATTTCATAAGACATTGTTTTACCATCTTTAAGTTCACATACAAAAGTTTTGTCACTGACTGAAATCTCATCCATTCCATCCATTCCATAAACTGAAACTGCAGACTCAACACCCAAATTCTTCAATACCTCCATCAAAGGTTCGACAAGTTCCTTTTCATAAACGCCCAGAACCTGCATGGAAGCACCTGCAGGATTTGTCAGCGGCCCCAGGATGTTAAAGATAGTCCTGATTGAAAGCTCCTTTCTTACTGGAGCCACATATTTCATGGACAGGTGATAATTCTGCGCAAAGAGGAAACATATGTTGTTTTCCTTAAGGCATCTCAAGCTTCTGCTTGGGCTTATATGAATGTTGACACCCAGCTCCTCCAATACATCGGCCGCACCGCATTTGCTTGATGCAGATCTGTTTCCATGCTTTGCAACAGGAATTCCTGCAGCTGAAATGACAATTGAAGAGGTTGTTGAAATGTTGAAGGTGTTTGAACCGTCACCTCCTGTGCCGACAATCTCCAAAACCTTCTCATCATTCAAGAGCCTCAAACAATGTGCCCTCATCGCTTCAGCGGATGCGGTGATTTCCTCGATGGTTTCGCCTTTCATTGCCATGGCGGTCAGATAAGCGCTCATCTGAACTTCGCTTGCTTCACCGGTCATGATCTCATCCATTGTTTTATAGGCTTCATCATAATTTAAATTTTCATGCTTGTATACCTTTAAAATAGCTTCCTTAATCATAATATTCCTCTTTCAACTTTCTCTAGAAAATTTTCAATAATTGTAAGTCCGTCAGGTGTCAAAATTGATTCCGGATGGAACTGCAGACCGTAAACATTGAAGTCCCTATGCTTTACAGCCATGACCTCTCCATCATCACGTGCCTTTGAAATGATTTCCAGACAATCCGGAAGTGAATCTTCAACCAGACTCAGGGAGTGATATCTTCCAACAGATATTTCGCTTGGAAGGCTTTTAAAAATAAAGTCATAGTCAAGGGAGATCTTTGAGGACTTTCCGTGCATGAGCCTTTTTGCATGGGAGACTTCACCTCCAAGTGCTGCGCAAATTGCCTGATGGCCCAGACAAACGCCGAGAATTGGAATCTCGTCATGGAATTCCTTTACCAAATCCACGCATATTCCCGCATTTTCAGGTTTTCCAGGTCCAGGAGACAATATAATCGCTTCCGGATTCAATTCCCTTATCTCTTCAACTGTTATCTTATCATTCCTTGAAACCATAATGTCTGAATTGACCTGGCCAATCAATTGGTATAGGTTATATGAAAAACTATCGTAGTTATCTATCAAAAGAATCATTGCAATCCCCCATCAGCAGTCTTCAAGGCATCAATTACGGCTGCCGCCTTGTTTAAGCATTCTTCAAATTCCTTTTCCGGAACGCTGTCGGCCACAATTCCCGCACCTGAGCGTATGAATACCTTATTGTTTCTTGCAAAGGCTATTCTGATTGAGATGCAGGTGTCAATGTTGCCGCTCAAATCAACATAACCGATAGCTCCGCCGTATATTCCCCGCTTATTGTCTTCAAGTTCGTTTATTATTTCGCAGGCCCTTATTTTTGGAGCTCCTGATAATGTTCCGGCAGGCAAAATCGAATCAATTGCAGAAAGTGAGTCCAAATCGCTTCTCAAATCTCCGGTTACGGTAGATCCTATATGCATCACATGCGAAAATCTCTCAATCGACAGATACTTCTCCACTTTTACAGAGCCGATTTCTGAAATTCTTCCAATGTCATTTCTTCCAAGGTCAACCAGCATGTTGTGCTCAGCAAGCTCCTTTTCGTCTGAAAGCAAATCATGCTCCAGCTCATGGTCCTCATCACCGGTTTTACCCCGTGGCCTTGTTCCAGCCAGAGGGAAAGTGTAAAGCTTATTATCATTTAATTTGACCAATGTTTCAGGAGAAGCCCCTGCAATCTCAATGTCGTTGCTTGAAAAGTAAAACATGTAAGGGGAAGGGTTTGTAGTTCTCAAAACCCTGTATGTGTCCAGCAAGCTTCCTGAAATTTCCGCTTCAATCCTGTTTGAAAGCACAACCTGAAAAATATCTCCTTCATAGATGTAATTCTTTGCCTTTTCAACCATCTCACAATACTTTTCGCGTGAAAAAACAGGCTTGAAATCTGACTTTAGCTTCAATGGTATGATATCTGATTTTTTGCCGTTTTTCAATAAATCAGCCATTTCAATAAGTTCATCGCATGCTCTTTTGTAGTTGTTTTCCAAATCATCGGTCTTGATGTTTATTATGAGAATTATCTTTTGCCTGAAGTTATCGAATGCTATTACCTTGTCAAAAAGCATCAGGTCGATGTCCTTGAAGCAGTCCTGATTTTCGGCATCCAGATTCAGGCTAGGCTCGGCATACTTGATATAGTCATATGCGAAGTATCCCACAAAACCGCCGGTGAATGGAGGCAGGTCTTTCAATTTTGGAGATCTATTCTTTTCAATCAAATCCTTGATTATCTCACGAGGATTATCAGTTTCAATGGTTATCTCATCATCATTCAATTCATTGAAGTCCTTATCTCCTTTGATATTAACAATGCCATTCTGGCAGGTGAATTCCAAAAGAGGATTGAAGCCTAAAAATGTGTATCTTCCCCATTTTTTTGAATCCTCTACACTTTCCAGCATGTATGTGTGATTGCTAATGCCTTTCAAAATTCTTAAAACTTCTATTGGAGTGGCTATATCCGAAAACAATTCATAAGATATAGGAATCCTTTTATACTCTCCATTCTTACTTATTTCTTTTGCTTCATTTAAACTTGGGGAAAACATTTTATCACTAATAATTAATTAGTATAATGTACTATTTAAAACCTTGTTGTATCAAAATGTACATTGAAAAGAATTTGAAAAAAAATATTACATCTTGTCCTGTTCCTTACTAAATGCAATGACAATTTTTTTGATTTCCCTGCTTTCCAAATAAGGAAGTTTTTCGGTGATTTCTTGTTCCAAGTCCTTATTCAGCTGCAATCTCCTTTTGGCATATTCTTCACCTTCAAATTCATTCCGATACTGTTTGTTCAAATTGGAATATTTAGTGATTAAAGGCTGGAGAACGGTTCCGATATCCTCATCCAAACGGTCATTGATGATTTTTCTTTTCCGGATTTCAATGACAAAACCCACAACGGTAATGAAAAATCCCAACATGGTTACAGTCAGTGCCGGAACAAAAATCTGCTGATTGTTTATAAAAACTACGGTAACAACAATACCGACAAAAATTATGATAACTCCAATTTTTCTTAAATCCATGATAAGAGTTTTATAAATCATTGTTATTTAACTTTTTCAGATTGCCGATGATGAAAATCAAAATAATGACAAATGAAACAATGGCCAAAATGGACATTATCAGCACAACAAAACTGTTTGTGAATAAAATCTTATTCGGGTCCAGAACAACAATTATTTCGGCAAACAGATTATTTAAAAAGTGAGCTAATATTGGAACGAAAATATTATCGGTTTTCAGATACAAAATTGCAATGCAGACTCCGAAAATGAATGCCGAAAATATTGATCCGAAGCTATGAAGAGCCGCAAACAGCAAAGATGAAATCAATACCGCAAAAACAACCGGAACTGCCAATTGCAGCCTATTTAAAAAGACTCCCCTGAAAATCAATTCCTCTGAAATCGGAGAAATGAATATTGTTGCAATCAAACTGCCTGTTAAAAAGGAATTGAATAGATTGACTGACGGAACAAAATCTAGAATAAAATTTGACAAATATAGCATCCCATATGAGAAAAATATGTTTAAAATGACCACAGCAAGAACTGTCTTAAGAATATCCGGCGAGAAAGCCTCCAGCATATCATCCTTAACTGAAAAAATTTCAGCTCGTAGTTTAAAAATAAAGTAAAAAATTATAAAAATATAAATCCAAAAAGAATCGATGTGAACAATGTTTAAAACATTAATGAAATATTGAATTACAAATAAAATAATTATTAAAGACAACAACTCTTTTAAAGTAATTTTCTTAAGCTTATCATTAAATAAAGACATTCTATCAAAAATAAAATTTGTTGAGTTAAATAAAAATACTCCAATCTGAAAAGTGATTCGGCATATTTACTAGTCCTTAATAATAGTTTTATTGTATTTATTCAACGTCATTAAGCACAAAAACATCTTCAATTGCATTTTTACCCAAAATTTTTGTAATTTTATATGCCAATATTAATGACGGGTTGTAGCGTGCATTCTCTAAAGCGTTTATTGTTTGACGTGTAACACCAGCTAAATCAGCCAACTCCTGTTGAGTTATGCCTTTTTCCTGACGGAATTTTCGTATTTTTGTTTCCATAGTATCACCTATTATAAATGAATTATAATAGTAATACTTAATCTTTATATGAAAGAATATAAATGTTTGCTAAAATTTAATACTTTGAACAACAAAAATAGTATTGTTATATTAATTATTATGTGAGATGATAAAAAATGGCTATACACCCAATTGAATTTAGGTATGGTACTCCTGAAATGAAAAATATTTGGGAAGAAGAAAATAAGTTACAAAGAATGCTTGACGTGGAAGCTGCATTGGCTTTAGCTGAAGGAAAACTAGGAATAATACCACAGGAAGTTGCAGACGAAATTGCAGCAAAAGCAAATACAAAATACGTAAAATTAGAAAGAATGAAAGAAATCGAAGCTGAAACCAACCACGATATCGCAGCATTATCAAAATCAATTACCGAAGTATGTGAAAACGGTGCGGGAGAATATGTCCACTTTGGAGCTACATCCAACGACATTGTAGACAGTTCCAATTCCCTGCTCATCCGTGACTCCATTGATGTTCTTGAAGAAAAAGTAGAAAGACTGACAAAAATCATGCTTAAACTTGCAAGCGAAAACAAGATGAAAGTATGTATCGGACGTACACACGGACAGCATGCTCTTCCAACCACTTACGGAATGAAGTTTGGTATCTGGGCAGATGAGCTCCACAGACAATATGTCAGATTGCAAAACGCAAAAGCAAACGTCTGTATTGGAATGATGGACGGAGCTGTCGGTACCACTGCAGCATTAGGTGAACAAGGATGGGAAGTTCACAAGACCGTTGCAGAAATCCTAGGCCTGCCTGCAGCAACAATCACAAACCAGGTTGTTCAAAGGGACAATCATGTCGAGTTCATAAGCGTTTTGGCAAACATCGCATCTACATTAGATAAAATCGGACTTGAAATCAGAAGCCTGCAAAGAACTGAATTGATGGAAGTCGGAGAATACTTCGATCCTGAAAAACAAGTCGGAAGCAGTACAATGCCTCATAAAATGAATCCGATTACAGCTGAAAGAATCTGTGGTGTTGCAAGAATCGTTAAGTCCTATGTTAATGCCGCACTCGACAACAACCCTCTCTGGCACGAAAGAGACCTGACCAATTCCTCATGTGAAAGAATCATGTTTCCGGAAAGTTGCATCTTAACCGATTACATCCTAAACCTTACCATCAAGTTAATGAATAACTTGGTATTCTATGATGAAAACATCGAAAGAAACCTGAACTTGACTAACGGTTTAATAATGGCTGAAAGGTTAATGGCTGAGCTGACCCGTGCGGGAATGGGAAAACAAACAGCTTACGGAATTGTAAGGAAAAATGCAATTAAGGCAAACAAAGAAAAATTATTGCTCGGCGAGTTAATCCTCGAAGATGAGGAAGTTCAAAAGTACTTGACACAAGAGGACGTTGACAAGATTATGGACCCACACACCTATACAGGATCCATCCCGACAATCATCGACGAACTTCTTGAAAAATCAGAAAGCTGGTTTTAAATTTAAAAAAAAATAGAATTAATTGGTTTAACCAATTAATTTTTAACTCTTTTTATTTCTGGAACATATCTCTTGAGCATCAGAGATAATGTGATAACTGTAACTGAACTCATTGCCATTGCAAGACCTGCCAAAGCGGGTTCAAATGTGATTCCAAAAGCAGGATATAAGACACCTGCCGCAATCGGAATCAATATTGAGTTATATGCAAATGCCCAGAAAATGTTTTCCTTGATTCTGCGCATAACCTTTTTGGAAAACTGAACTGCAGCAACAACATTTTCCAAATCACCTTCCATCACAACAATGTCTCCGCTTTCCATTGCAATATCTGTACCATTGCCCATAGCAACACCAATATCCGCCTGTGTAAGTGCAGGAGCGTCATTTATTCCGTCTCCAACAAAGAGCACCTTTTTGGTATGGTTTGCCTGAGTGGATTTGACGATGTCCAATTTGTTTTCGGGAAGAACTCCCGCTTCAACGTTGTCGATTCCAACTTCACGGGCAACATTCAGGGCGGTGGATTCATTGTCTCCTGTGAGCATATAGGTTTCAACGCCCATCTTATGCAATTCATCGATTGCCCTTTTTGAATTGGCCTTTATCTTATCGGATAAGCTTAAAATACCTTTAACGGAGTTGTCTTCAGCTATAAATATAATGGTTTTGCTTAAGCTTTCAAGTTCATGATACTTGTCAACGGTTTCATCATCAACATCAATTCCAAAAGACTCAATTAATGCCAGATTTCCTGCAAGAACCTCACTGCCATTCAATTCAGCTTTAAGCCCTTTACCTGTAATGTTTTCAAATCCTGTTGTCTGATTAAGTTCCAGACCCAATTCCTTTGATT
The DNA here is from genome assembly GCF_905233225.1 of Methanobrevibacter sp. UBA212. NCBI lineage: Archaea > Methanobacteriati > Methanobacteriota > Methanobacteria > Methanobacteriales > Methanobacteriaceae > Methanobrevibacter > Methanobrevibacter sp. UBA212. The sequence continues at coordinate 11,755 of NZ_CAJODJ010000011.1, read as the reverse complement.
TGTTTACGATAGCCTTTGCAATGGGGTGAGTCGAATTTTGCTCGACGCTTGCCGCAAGCCGGATTAATTCATCATCGTCAATGCCGTATGGAATGATGTCATCGACTTCAGGCTTTCCTTCGGTTATTGTACCTGTCTTGTCAAAAGCGGCCACATCAATTTGGCCTGCATTTTCAAGGGTATCCCCATTCTTGATCAGGATTCCATACTCTGCAGCCCTTCCAACACCAACAGTGACGGCAGTCGGAGTTGCAAGACCCAATGCACATGGACAGGCAACAACCAATATTGAAATCAGACATGTCAATGAGAACAGCAGGCTTGCACCCAATACAAAATACCATATTAAAAATACCACGATTGCAATTGTTAGGATGACTGGAATGAAATAGCTGACAATCGTATTAGCAAATTTCTGTACAGGAGGCCTTGAAGATTGCGCCTTTTCAACCAAACGGATAATGTTTGACAAAACGGTTTCCTTTCCAATCTTTTTGGCTTTAATGTGTAGGATCCCATCCTGATTGATTGTTCCGGCGAAAACCTCTTCACCGTCTTTTTTAACTTTAGGAATCGGTTCACCGTTAATCATTGATTCGTCAACATATGATTCGCCGCCGACCACGTCACCATCCACAGGAATCTTTTCACCGGGCTTTACCAAAAGCAAATCATCAATTACAATATCTGCAATGGAGACTTCCTTTTGAGATATGATTTCCCCATTTTCATCAACTTCTATGGCGGTTGCAACGGTAGGCTGAAGACCTATCAATTCCCTTATTGAATCAGAAGTTCGTTTTTTAGCTCTTGCTTCAAGATATCTTCCAATCATTAAAAAGGAAGGAAGCATAACTGCTGAGTCATAAAACATGAAGGTATGGTCCAACACTATTCCAAAGGTTCCGAAAATGCTTGATATGTATGCAACCAGAATACCCATGGAATACATTACATCCATATTCAGGTTCTTATGCATCAAACCGTTGATTCCAGCCTTTAAAATCGGTAGGGAAACATATAAAAATGGAGCAATACTTACAATCAATGAAAGCAATCCCATTGAGGAGATGTTCAGACCGGTTGAATGGTTGATTGAGTGAACGATGCCCATCAGCGGATCCCATCCGCTGAACATTAAAATCATCAAGATTACTGAGAAGAATAACCCCACAATTATCCTATTGCGTTTTTCCTTTAAATCCTGTTGATAAATCTCTTCTTCGTCAATTTCAGTTTGTCCTTCAACGCCTAAAAGCTCAAAACCCAGAGAGGTGATTACCTCATCTATTTCATCCAATGTTACCTTTGAAGAATCATATCGTATTCTTGCAGACTGAGAAGTCAAATCCGCCTTTACATCGAAAATACCATCCAATCTTATCAGGAAATTCTCAACATTCATTGTACATGATGCACAGTGCATTCCCTGAATCCTAATGGTCATTTCATCTGTGTGAAGCTCAAAACCGAGGTTTTTGACCAGCCTTTCCATTTCCTCATAGGAAATCTTCTTGGTATCCACCGTAATGTGGAGCTTATTTGCTGCAAGATCGGCATCAACCTCTTCTACACCTTCAATTTTTCCAAAAGTCTTGTTAACGCTTAAAACACAGGAAGCACAGTGCATTCCTTCTATAGGCAAGTCCATATGCTTATGCTTTACCATGCTATCACAACCATCTTGATTATAAGACTATTTTTATTTTTGATATTTAATAAATTTTAGGTTAAACTAAATTCATTGGGAGTTACATGTAATTAATTTCAATTTCCTTGTGAGGAATTGTTCGCCTGAATCTCTTTTTAGGATATCCAATTATGAAAGCTGAATACATATGCTTGTTTTTATCGATTTCAGGGAAAAATTCCATCAGCTTTTCATGATCAATCTCATCTGCCTTCAGAATAAACAGCGAGTAGAATCCTCCAAGCCCTAATGAGTATGCCAACAATTCCATGCGAGTATTGGCTATTACTGCACTTGTCTTGTCGGTTGAAAAGGTTAAAATCAACTGATGGCCAGACCACAGCAGAGGATGATATTCTTTGGTTGAATTATCCCTCAGATAATCTCCAAATTCCTTGATTCTAAAAAATTGGTCCTCTTCGACCTTGATTATATCATAGACATGCTTCATGAAGTCATTTAATTTTTTATCCAAAACGACAAATTCAACATCCTGCTGGTTTTGTGCGGAAGGTGAATAATACGCCCCTTCAATCAGCTTATTGAAAGTATCCTTATCTATTTTTTTCTTTTTAAACCAGCGCATAGACCTTCTTTGCTTTAGAAAAGTCAATAAATCACCATAATCAACTGGAATCTCATTGGGATTATATTCAGCAATCCTGTTTTCACGGCCCTTGAATATCTTAAGGGTTATCGCCTTTGTAGGGCATATCGCCATGCAGTGTCCGCATTCAAAGCAGTTGCTGCCGGTTTCATAAGCCACTTCATCAATTTCAATATTGTCCCTAATACATACAGATTTGCATTGCCCGCATCCAATGCATTCCTCAACATCAACCATTAATTTCATTTTACCACAAATCCATCCTGAATAACTTTTAGAATGTTGTCATTATTGCTTAAAACACCTACGTCATCCAGTGGATTTGAATTGACCAAAATCAAATCAGCAGCATAGTTTTCCTTAACCAAACCCAAATTGTCAAAGCCTAAAAATTCAGCAGCATTGACTGTTCCTGCTGCAATTGCCTCATCGGCAGACATTCCGATGTCTGTTAAATGAGTCAACTCTTCCAGGTTGTGTCCATGAGGAATCACTCCACTGTCTGTACCCATCAGAATGTTGACGCCCTCCTCATAAGCAACGGATACGTTTTCCTTGTGAACCTTGACTATTTCCTTTAGCTTGGCTGTCTTTTCGGCGGCATAGCTGTCCCATGCCGGAAAGCCATTTTTGGCTAAAAACTGATGAACCAATAATGTCGCAACAAGACTGACATTCTTTTCTGCCATCTTTTGAGAGGTTTTCCTGTCAATGAATGTTCCATGTTCAATTGATGAAAAACCTGCATCAATACAATTATTCATACCTTTTAAACTATGACAATGGGCTGATACTTTCATGTTTGTTGCTTTGGCTTCATTAACGATTGTTTTCAGTTCCTTTTTATTGAATTGAGCGAATTCCGGTGAAGTGTTTGTTGTCAATACTCCGCCACTTGCCATAACCTTAATGAAATCCGCACCTGCTCTTCTGACTTCACGAGTCTTTTTCAGGACTTCCTCTACACCATCACATCTTCCCTTTGGAAAGCCTGGATAAATAATCTCCATATCCCAACCGGAAGGCAATAACAAGTCAAAATGACCTCCAGTCATTACCAAAGGAGTTATTGAGAGATGAATCTTTGGAGCGGTGAACAGTTTCCTTTGCTGTGCCAATTTAAAACTTAAATCGGCAGAACCGCAATCCCTAATTGTAGTAACGCCCGCATTGACTGTCTGCAATGCGTGAGGCACTGCATTGTAGAAATGAAGACCCAATGGATTTGCCATGTTTTCCTCTTTGTGAAAACCCTTTGCAAAGATATGGGTGTGGCAGTCAATAAACCCTGAAAGCAGATAATTGTCCTCACCATCAATGACATTATCCGCTTTGATTTTGCCGGATGTAATCTCTTTAATTACTCCATCTTCAATCAAAACGTTTTGATGGGTTGAAATTTCTTCAAACGGGTTTACAACGTTTACATTCTCAATTAGAGTTTGCATATTATCACATCATAATATTTCTATTGTTCCGTTATCCCCATCAACCTCAACAAGTGTTCCATTAGTCAAATCCTTGACCTCTTCAGGTGAGTCGACCATTGGAATGTCTGACATGATGGCTCCGGTAGCTATAATAGGCTCTGCATTCAAGCAGATGATTGCCTTTGGAGCGGTGCTGTTTTTCATCATTTGAAAAATCACATAAGATCCGACAGTGGAACCTTTTCCGCCAGGAATAAACAGAACTTTATCTTTAATGATTTCACCTTTTAATTCATGATTCGGATCGATTATTTCACCATTTTCAGGATTCACACCACCTAAAAAACTAATAGGTTCTGATGAAACAATCAATTCCCCTTTACCTTTTCCTTTTGCAATATTTCTACATTTAATCATAAGAATCACTATAATAATTTATCTTGAACTTCTTCTCCACGATTTAACGCATTTGTTGATATGATTGTATCAATCAATGCCCAAATCCATATTATGAAACATAATAAAAATCCGATAAGAATTAAAATTAAAATTGCCGATATTACATAGGCTATCAAAAATATGGCACCCTTATGGTCAAGGCCCAAATAAATCTGACCAAGTCCGGGCAGGAATACGCTTAAAATAATAGCCAAAAGAATATTTTTTTGGCCTGAAGATGACCTGACCGCTTGTGTGCTAGACCCCATCACGTTTCCATTTAAATCCTGTCCGCATTCCGGACAGAACTTATAATCTCCAACAATCCTGTAGCCACAATTAGAACAGAATCTAACCTTATCCGATGATTGGACAGGTAGTGAAAGTGAATTGTCCTGCTTAACTTCAGCATCATCCTCAACCGGAACAACATCCTCTACCCCAATTGATTCGGCAGAATCATCAGATTCTATGACTTCCTCAGCTTTAACCTCTTCTACATTACTTTCATCATTATTCGGAATATCTGCTCCACATTCTGGGCAGAATCTATAATCACCATCAATTTCATGGCCACAATTAGAACAAAACCTGGTTTTGCCCTGTGGCTGTGAATTCGGTTTGACATCCTTTATATATGCTCCGCAATTCTTACAGAACTTTGATTCAGGGACATCATTTCCGCAATCTGGACAAATTACCATTTACACCACATCAACTTTCATGATTTCTCTTAAAACAGCAGTAGCATATGAGCCCTTATTTATTGAAAATTCGCATAAGACTCCGTCATCGGTCGCTTTGGCGGATGCATCCCAAACCTGGAATCTCATGGAACGCCTTAGACCATGACTGCCTAAACGTGGCATTTTTGGAACTTCAAAATCCTCTTTAGTAAGGCCATATCCTTTTAAAACATTCTCTTCCATCTCTCCAACAGCGCCGCCGGCATATGGAACCTTGGTACCATACAAAGGACAGGTAGGATTTGCATCAAAATTGTCCATCAATTCCTGATACTCTTCGGGAGTCTTGTCATAGACTATGTGCTCTTCTGTGTCAATGATTATGTCCCCTTCAATGTATTTATCAATTCCCATAGCTACACGGTTGCTTACGGCTTCATTAAATAAGTATGATTGATACGCATGAACAAACATTCTCTGAAGTGGCTTTGGAAGCGCATACAAGGCATTTTTATATGATTTGTCTGTCAATTCTCCTTTTTTGGAATCCTTAATCAGCTCACGAATCATCATCTTTTCATACCTCATTCCCTTGCCCATCAGTTCCAGGGATTTCTCAAGGTTGCCGTCGTCATAGGCTTGTCTTGCCATCTGATTTTCCTGATGCTCCTCTTCGGACGGACCACCTATATATCTGTCGACAGCCTTTTTGAGGTCGTTTTCAATAAGTGCCTCACCGACAAGATGGGTGTTTGTTCTAGGCTTTCCGAATCTCTGCCATCCGAAGTAATTGGGAACCCCCTTGGCTTCAAGCTCTTTAAGGACCTCATTTGCAATGTCGGCAGATTCCTGGAAATCATCCAAATCCTTGATTAATATTCTGAACTTGTTTCCCTTAAGCTGACCCATCCTGAGCTTCTTTCGACCTCTGACAACTTTTAAAAAATCAGTTTTGTAAATGTCCAAGTCCTTTACCTGCTGCATCTGCTCTTCGGAATCCATATTGGCAATGCAGATCCATTGGCGGGTCAAGGCCTTCTTGTCTTTCATTCCGGCAAATCCCATTCTCTTTCTTGAGATATGCAAATCCCTTGAGATATCCAAAACAACATCCAAAGTGGTCCTTCCAAGCTTTTCAATCCAGATGTAAACATTGGGACCTTCGCCGGACGGGACGACTTCCGGAATTTCTTCAACATAAAAATCTTCATATCGGTTTCTGATAGTTCCCCCAATTCCTTTTTGGGAAGTAACATACGTATTAGCATTTAACATAATATCACGGAAATTATAAGTGCCCTGGCCGGGATTTGAACCCGGGGAATGGGATCCGCAGTCCCATGTGTTATCCAAACTACACCACCAGGGCTGGACAAAATAAGATAACAATTAATTATATAATTTTTATACTATTTAATTATTGCCATACTGACAACGTATATGAATACTCGCCATATGTCCTTGCTGCCACATTGACATTGCCTGCCTTGCTATAATCTCCTTTAGACGCTAAAACTTTGCCTTTCAAAATATTGTTTTCCCTAAACTGATAATTTTTAATCTTATACGAATCCAGCTTGCTTTTGGAAATTTCTGAAACTTCACTTATTGATTTCTTTGAATTTTTGCCTTCCTCCAAAATATTTGAAATTTTGCCGAGAAAGGTCTGGTCACTGAAATCGATTTTACCGCTCAACAGTTCCATTACATCCTGTGCAGTTCGAATATCCTTGCTTTTATAGGAATAATCGGCTGTCGGTATTGATATTGCCGCATTAACAACCAAAAATACAATTAAAAGCAGAAATATTGCAAGAATTGCATCCATTATATAAAAAGATCCCTTGTTATCCAACATACCCTATAATTGGATTTTGAAACTTATAAAAAATTTTGAAGTGTGCAAGTGTGCTTTTGTGAAAAATCACATGAATGAAAAAAATAGAAAAAAGGAGATTTAGTTTCCCCTTACATATTCGATTACCTTATCCTTTTTAGCTATTGCGGCATCTGAAGCCTTTTGAACCTTTTCCTTCATCTCTTCAAAGTCTTCAGGGGTTGTATCCCCAACCAGTTTTTTGATTTTGGTATAAGCCGCTTCCCTGAACAATGGGACAAGCTTTTCATTTGAACCGTCTTCCTTGATTAGAATAGGCTCGCCGGAATTGTTGACCTCACCGATTTCTGATATTGCAACATCATATTTACCGACTGCCTTTTTGATGTCACCGGCAATTTCCGGAGGTACAATGAGCATCAATGAATCTGTTGAAACGCCTAACGGGTCAATGTTTAATGTCTCAAGCATGTTTAAAACATTAGGGGCCACCATGTCCCTGATTTCCTTTTCATAAAATTCCAGACCTACACCGGTGGTGTTTGAGATTTCGTGGGCATCTCCCCTAAGGCCACCGTTTGTCACGTCGGTCATCGCATGGACATCCTTCACGAGGTCTGATTCGAAAAGCGCATGTGAAGCCTGAACGAAGTTCACGTTCATTGTATCCCATACCACATCGAAAAAGCCGTTGTAAAGTGCAGTTGTTGTTATTGTTCCCCCTCCTGAACCTTCAGTCAAAAGGATTACATCACCTTCGGTTGCGCCCTTTCTTGCTGTTGGAGGGTATGGTGAAACGCCGACGCTTCCAACTGCCGAAACGAACCTGTCGCCCAAAACCATGTCTCCGCCGACACGTAGTGTTGAGCCTGCAACAATTGGAACATCAACAAGCTCTGAAACAGCTGCAACACCTGCAGTGAAGTCAAAAATCTTTGCAACATCACCATCATCCGCAAGGTGGACATCGCTCAGGATAGCTACCGGATCTGCTCCCATTACACAGACATCCCTTAAGGTAGCTCTTGTAACATGAAAACCGCCTAAAAATGGATATTCACTTAATCTTGAGTGGATTCCATCAACTGCTGTTGTAATATACACTTCATCGTTTGCAACAGGTGCCTTAACAACTCCTCCATCATCCTGTTCGGACGGATTTACAAGTGAAGCTGTGTCTGTGGATGCCACGATTTCTGCGATTTTTCTGTGAACAAAAAAGTCTCCCGCTCCACGGGAACCTACTCCCATCTCGCCCATCAGCACGTCTGATGCATTGATGTCAACGATTTCCTTTAAAAATTCATCATCGCTTTCATTTAACTTCAAGGTGGTTGAAACCTCATCAATCACCGCTTTTGCCATTTCAACTGAATTTTCCTGTGAAATGTTTTTATATTCCCTTATGCGTACCGCTAAAATATCCGCCAATTCATCATATGAGTAATCATCAATTCTAGCTCTTACAAATCCTTCAATATCCATAGTTTATATCTCCAAGTTAGTGAAATTTTTTAAGATTTTCAATCCCGCTTTGCTGCTTTTTTCCGGATGAAACTGTGTTGAGAACAGATTGTTCTCGCTTAAGCTTGCCACAACACTGTTTCCATAATCACAAGTTCCCGCAATGATTTCATCTTCATCGGGAATTACATGATAAGAATGAACAAAATAAAAATACTTTCCATCAATGCCTTCAAGTATTGGAGAGTCATTTGTGACCTTTAACTTATTCCAACCCATGTGAGGTATTTTAACGCCTTCAGGCAATTTTTCAACATGTCCTTTAAACAAATTCAAACCTTCAACGCCCGGAGACTCCTCACTTGAACCCATCAGTACCTGCTGGCCAAGACAGATTCCTAAAAATGGCTTGTCTGCATCAACGTGCTCATAAATAACATCCTTAAAGGGTTCTAAATTCTCCATTGCACTTCCAAATGCCCCAACGCCCGGCAATACCAGATAGTCACTGTCAGCAATAACCTCCTTATCATCAGTTATTTGATATTCGGCTCCGATTTTCCTAAATCCGTTGGAAATGCTTTTCAGGTTTCCGCTTTTATAATCAATAATTGTTATCATTCGTCCAACCACCCAATAGCTGACCTAATCATTCCTCCAAAGTCCGAAAATACTATTTCATCAGTTCCTAAAGTTTTTGAGTGCGCATCAAGCTCTGCAACAACATGAGTGTATCCCAACTCCCTTAAAGGCTGGACCAGCCTAGGTCCATCGGTTACTGCAACGGACTCAATGTCAAAGTTCTCGATTGGAAATGCATGAGGAACTCCAAATACGACTATCAAATCCAAGTCCTTATCCTTTAAAAATTCCGCTGCATTGTCTGCAGTGATTGGATACTCATCAAGACCTCCTGTGATGAAGTCAGGTTCTATGTCAAGCTGACTTTTGATGTTTACGGCATGCTGTCTGATTCTTGGAAGGCCAATGTTTTCATCAAGATTTGCTACAAAGATTGGCCTGTTGTCGGGATTAATCTTTTCATAATCAAAATTGACGATGTCGGCAAAAAGATATGATGTTTCCTTTTTGACATTTAAAACAAAAGCAACCTTTTTTCCATCCTTCAGGGCTTTGACTACATTCTTTGCAACGGATTCCTTTGAATCGCCAAAGTTAGGTTTAATGTATTTTCCCTGCGCCATTCCACGGGTCTTTTCAACTTCAGTTGCCTTCTCAAGCATTTCAATCTGCCTGTCTGACTCTTCACGTGGAATCACACCCGCTTCAACGGCAGCATCCAATGCCATGATTGCTCCGACAGTGTTGTCACCTTCACCTGACCCTCCATGGGATTCAACAGGAATGACTGTGCAAGGCAAGTCTGCAGTTGCAATGGCTTCCTTTAAATCCTCACCAATAATCATGCTTGCGCAGGTTCCGGCAATGCCCATCAGTTTTGGCTTGAATGCATCATAGGCTTCGGTCAGTGTATCAACCAATTTTTCGCCGGCGCCTAAAATAAAATCATTCTCAGACATTCCGGTGGTTACGACACGTACGCCGTCACCTTCTAAAAGCCTTGCTGTTCTAAAGCAACAGCCGGTAGGCCCATGCATGACAATAACATCAACGTTCATATCTCTCAATGTGTAAAGAGTTGCTGCAATCGGACTTGGTCTTGGATGTATAATTTTTATCAACTCACAATTTTTTTAACAAATAATTATATTAAATTCTTAATTAATATAATTAATTAACAAATTCGCGGAGATTGCATTATGAAACTTGACAAGGAAATATTGGAAGAAAAAATCAGAGAATACAGAACATTTTTAAGCTGTTCGGAATCAACATTGATGGGACTTTGTGAAACTGCAGAATATCCGATTTCACAGGAGGACATGCGCAAATTGGCTTGCGGTTTTGCAGGCGGAATGGGCGGAACATTCGATGAAGGAACATGCGGTGCAGTGACCGGAGCACTGATGGCAAACGGTTTGCTCAATGATGACATACCAACAATCAAAGCAAACGCCAAGGAAATATTCAACACCTTCAAAGAGGAATACGGAACCGTCAGATGCGATAAGATAACCAATCACGGTGAAGACAAGTCCCCTTGTGTTGATTGCTGCGTTTTTATTGCCAACAAAGTGGCCGATTTGGCTGATAACAAATAGATGCCCATGATTTACAAAAGTGAATTCGACAAGGAAAGAAAGGAATGCAATGAACCGACCCACATTGAAGAGGGCATCAGTGATCCAACACTCATTGAGATTGACGAATTATATGGGGCGGCAGACGTCTTAAGCATGAAACATGCCGACAGACATCATGAAAAAATTCGAAACATATCACTTATTGCACCACTGATTGTATTTTTCTTTCTTCTTTATGAAGCTGCAGCACAGCATTGGCTCATTTTCGTGGTTACAGCGTTAATCATATTGCTATATTTCGTTTATAGACAACCCAACAAAGAAAATGCTCACGAAAAATATTTAGAATACAGAGTTCTTGCCGAAGCACTTCGTATCCAATATTTCATTTCAAAAGCAGGAATTAAAAAGAAAGTTATTGAAATCCTGCCATGGTTTACTGAAATACGAATTCCTTTAGTTAAAAATGTTCTCTCAGAGTTATCTTCAACAGAAACAGATAAAAAGGAACCGATTTTGGACTGCTGGATTAGAGACCAAATGAAATACCATGACAATGCCCATAAAAGAGCATTGAAACAGCTTGAAAAAAATGAACTTTATGAAAAAATTTCACTAATCGCAACCATTATTTTCTATATCATAGCATTGATTTTTGAAATTACCATGATACTTTATGCTCCTTTTGAAGTGGAAACTGCACATTGGGTTCGTGCAGGCTTAAAGATTGGAGTTGGAACCGCAACTGCAATTACCATATTCCTTTCAAACTACTATGGAAAGATGTCCCTATCCAGCAAAGTGGATGAGCATCTGAGAATGTACTGGCTTTATCAAAAGGTGGAAGCTAAAATTAGACAGACAAAAGAGGAAGATGAAGATGAGATAATCTATCTTGCAGAACAATGCCTGATTGAAAATGCAAGCTGGTATTCCCATCAAAAGAAAAACACCCCCGATTTTGCCGTGGAATGAATTCACTGAAAAATCGGTATTTCAACCATCCATCTCCTTTAAGTAGGAAAATTTTCACTAAAAAGTTAAATCTTTCCCATTTTATCTAAATGATGCAAGAATACCACGACCTCTTCAAGGTCGTGGATGAATTGCAAGTTGGGTTATGCCTTTGTGAATTGTTATTTATTGGGTTTCATTTGCCATGATAATTGATTTTAATATTTTTTTGTATGGGTATTTGTAATTCAGTGTACTTTCAGTTTTTTTGGGAGCATTTATTTTTGTATTTTTTTTGATATGTATCACTTTTACAATGGAAAATTTGTAGTTTCATTTGTATTTCACGGGCGTTTATTTAATGTTTCTTGTTGTTTTTTAAACATTTTAGTTGATTTTTGTGGGCGATATTACTTTTCAAATGCTCTCTGGGTATCTTTATATATTAATGGAGCATAAATTGTACTATTATGTGAAGATGGGT
>NZ_CAJODJ010000010.1:17044-97343 GCF_905233225.1 Methanobrevibacter sp. UBA212 | reverse complement strand
GCACACAACATCAAAGAGACCACAACGCAGCAATCAACATCTTAAACGAAGGGTTAAAAACACTAAAAACAGAACCTAGGGGACCTAGGGGATAGCTTAAAATATTTTCCATTCATATAGAATGGATTACCTAAGAATCTCCGACCTCTACAGTTCGGAGAGGTTCAAGCAGATAATTTCATAAGGCAGTCAAGCGACGGATATGCAAGCGTTTTAAATGAGGATACTGACAATATCTCTCATGGTCAAAAGCAGCTTTTAACAATAGCCAGAACAATACTTTCAAAAAAAGAAATCCTAATTTTGGATGAGGCAACATCCAGTGTCGATACAAGAACAGAAAAGTTAATTCAAAAGGCGATGGACAAGCTGATGGAAGGAAAAACCAGCTTTATCATAGCGCAGGCTATCAACAATAAGAAATGCAGATAGAATTATTGTAATTGAGAATGGTGAAATAATTGAGCAAGGAACTCATGAAGAGCTTCTTGCCCTTAAAGGATATTATTACAATACGTTAAATGCCCAATTGAAGGAAAATCTATAATGAGCATTCATCCCAAATCTTTTTAGACTTGTCATCCAGCTCTTCAATGTCATTCGCTTCACGGAATGCCTTACTGGCCTGGCCATATTTCTGCCAATCATAATATGTGTATGCCTTTCCCTTTAAGGCTCCAAATGGATCATCATCTAAAACTGAATCATAAACATTAATTGCATCATTGAACTCCTTATTTAATCTGTTAACATTTGCAATCGCTAATTTTGATTCAACATTATCTTCTAAAGCCAAAGAGCAGAAGAACTCTTCAACTGCTTCATCATACATCTCCAAGTTGGTCAATGCCACTCCTTTAAGATAGTAAGCTTCATAATTTTTATTGTTTAAATCAATTGACTTGTCACACAGCTGAATAACACGGGAGTTTATCTCATAAGCTCCATCCACATCATCGGAATCCACTTTATCAAGTTTCCTTCTTGCCACTCGAAGGTATTCCTCATCCCTGTTCAGTGCAATTTTTGCATCACGTGAAGACTGTTTAATGAAGTCAGGAACTCCATCAGGATTGATGACTTCATCCTTAAATTTTGACAAATCATCAGCAAAATCTGAAAAATGATTAATAACGGTTTCACCAAATCTCTGAACATCCATATCATCAAGATTTTGTTTGAATTCATCAGAATCAATTTCTTTTAACACTTCAGTTGTTTCATCCTTTAAATATCCAATTCCATCATATATTGATTGAACGAATCGAGATTCAAAAACAACCTTATCATTGCTGCGTCTGTTGACTTTAATATCTTCCCAATCTTTAGACATTTTAATCACTATGATAAAATATTGCAAAAATAGTATAAATAATATATGTAATTTAAGATGAAAAAACTCTTTTTTTAAATTTCATATTAAAAATCCAAATAAAAACAAAACCTATAATTGAACCCATATTCATTCCAATGATTGCTCCCAGATACACACCAAAAACGCCCATATTAAATGTTATCCCCATAATATAGGCCAATGCCATGCTCAATACCAGTTCCCGCAGAATTGTTATTGCAAGTGACTTGAAACCGGAGCCAACACCCTGATAGGTATAGGCTGCAGTTGCCCCCAAGGATATCAGAAAATTATAGAATGCCAGTAACTTCAATATTTCCGCAGAACGGCTCACCAATGCGGGACTGCCTGCCTGAATGTTGAATAAATCGCAAAGAGAGTATGCGAATATGAAAAACAATGCACAGATTGCAATTGTAATCGCCAAACCTAACAATGTCGAGTATTTGATTGTTTCATTGAAATTTTTCCAATTTTTTGCCCCATAAGCTATTCCCGAAACGGTTATTGTCGCAATTCCTATTGCCATAGATGGAATGAATGCGATTGTTATGAATCTCCATGCGATGGTGAATGCAGCCACTTCAGCAACTCCTGCAGTCACTATAATAAGATAGTTAAGGATAATTGCAACCAGAGCAAATATTATCTCTTCTGTTGAGGCCGGAAGTGAAACCACAAGGATTTCCTTATATATCCCCAATTCACGCTTGTAATTTGAGAATTTGAACTGGAAAAATGTGTCTCTTTTAACATATATCCAGTAAAACATCAGAAGGAATCCTAAAAATGATGCCAAAACTGTCGCAAGTCCCGCTCCGAATATGCCCAAATCAAGTCCATATATCATAATAGGGTCCAGAATCATGTTAAATATAGATGTCAAGACCAATGGGTTTGTCGCACGTGCCACATCACCTTCCGCCCTAAAGATGCTTGCGGCAACATTGGGTGCCAGAAAGACAATATTCAACAAAAAGATGATTTGGCCATAACTTAGGCAATATGTGCTGACGCTACCTGCACCCAACAATATCACCAAATCATCTAAAAAGAAAATACCTATCATTAAAACTATAAGTGAAACGACAACTGTTATAATTATTGAGTGCATAACTGCATTATTTGCATCATCAATCCTTTGAGCACCGACATATCTTGAAATCAATGAATTGGCATCTGCACCCACACCACTGCCCATGCCAATTATCACAAGATACAATGGTGAAATAAAACCTAAAGCGGCAAGAGCATCTGCATTGATGCCTGAGACCCAAAAACTATCAATAAGATTGTTTAAAAACATTAAAAACAGTGAAAATATTGTAGGAAACGCCAATTTGTTAATGGCACTGCGGGGATTTCCTCTGATTGATTCGATATTATCGTTAGCCTGCATCACTAATAGTATATGGAAAAAAATATTTAAGGATTATTAAAAAGAACTAATTTTTCTTTTTCTTGGCCAAATCTTCCAACTTATCGAATTTTCTGTCAACATGTTTCACTATAAGGGAAACTGTCAAAGTGGCCGTACCTACACAGGACAGTAAAAAACCGCTCCAAACCAAAAATATTGCATCGGCTTTACCCAGCCCAGTTTTTCCTAAAACGGTATAACCATTACTTGTAAATGCATTGGAAACCATGTTCAATGAATCAAGAGGAGAAACATCTTCAACAACAATAGTGAATAAGAAACTAATGAAAACAATTGAAAACAACAGTATTATTGTTATTCCTAAACTGTTGGTCTCGGTATATTCGACGAATTTGTTAAAGTAGACCTTAATGAAATATGCAAGGGTTATTAAATGTATTGCATCGATTATAACATAATATTCTCCCAAATACAGCACACCCAGTGAACCCAACGGGATTAATCCGAATAACATTATCTTATTCTTTAAAGAACCCCACTTAACATTTATCGCAAATAGCAGGGATAAAAGAATATCAAAGACAGAAAAGATTATCAAATTTTCATGCCATCCGACAACTGAATACAGGATATCAACAACAATCAGGACTATAATTACCAAATAAAAGACCTGTCTTATGGTCGATATCTCCTCTAGCGGGAAATATTCCAGAGGATTGAAAAGTCTTGAATTTTTAAGTGACTCAGATGATTTTAGTTTTATTAAGACAAACTTGCAAATCTGAACCAGAACGGAAAAGATTACTATAGAAAGTAAAACCATGCCCACAACAATCAATAATGTCATTATCCATTCATCCATCATTCATCACTTCCCTCTTCAATTATTCTTTCCAGCTTCTCAACCCTTTTGTTGAAATGCTTAATCAAGATAGCTGCGGTTAAAGAAGCTGTGGCCACACCAGAAATAACATAACCTCCCCAAACAAGGAACAGGCTATTGATCTTTCCAGGAATTGAGTTGCCTAAAACGGCATATCCATTACTTGTGAATGCATTGGAAACCATTACCAGGGCATCCAAAGGATTTTTACCTTCAGTCACTTGAGTTAGGAAAAAGCTGAATAATATAATGACAAACAGCAAAAGTATTGCCAGGGACAAACCATTTGATTCAGTATAAGAATTGAATTTGTCATAATAGTGCTTAACAAAGTACAAGAATGCCGGAACATGAATAAAGTCAACTAAACCGACCAACGTATATCCAAAAAAGAAATAACTCATAGATCCGAACGGAACTATTATTATCAGTAAAATCTTATTTTTTAGAGATGACTTATCCAATGTTATCGCAATATATAATGATAAACATATATCAAAAAATGAAAGATAAGGTACATCTGACTTTGTTGAAATCAATGTATATAAAACAGTGACAAAACAAAGGCTCATCAAAATAAGATAAAATACCTGTCTTAACGTATGAATCTCATCTTCCGGCAAAAATTCCTGAGGATTGAGATATCTGTTGTCGCTGTTCCTAATTTTATCCAAAATAAATACTCCAACAGCAGTTAAAACAATGAAAATAATTAATTCTACTGAAAATTGAAAAATTGGTTGATTGACTATATCCACTAAAATTCACCATTTATTATTTATGTAAAAATAATTATTTAAATATTGATACTTAAACATGAAAATCCCCAATAATTAAAATTTAACTTAATTATCAAAAAATTATACAAAAAAACATTAATAAAAATAAAATATAAAAAAAGAGAGTAAATTACACATAATTTACTCATTTTTAACTATTTTTAATCCAACGAACTCATCCGCACACATTTCCGGAAGATACTTGAAGGTATTCCTGTTCGCTTTCTTAACATTTTCATTAAGGTCCTTCCATTCCACGAAATTCCTACCGCCGGTTCTATCCAAATTAAGCTTAAGCTTATACCAGCTTTCATGCATCATTTTAGCGAAATGTTCGATTTCCTCTTTGGAAAACTTCTCGATAGGATCCCCTGAATCATTCAGAGGCACCAACTCATATCCCTTATGTTTTAATATTTTAACCAAGTGGTCCGCTTGCTTAAAATTGCAAAACTTGATATGCTTATCCAAATTATTAAATTCAAATTCACCACTGGAATCAACATCAAGCTTACCGTTTTCATAAAACTGATTCATTTTATAAGTCAATGAGCGAAGCCTGCTTCTGATGACCTTTAAGCCTATCTTATCCAGAAGGTTAGGAATATTTCTAATGGCTTCCTTATCCAATTCCTTTGTATCCTCATCAAGCTCATCCCAATCAACTAAATTGTTGCTGCGCTTATTTTTAGGGTCATCCACATCATTAAAAACCCAGCCGGTTCCTTCTCTTTCTTCACACCAGCTTTCATGTTCATAGACAGCCAAATCGTCAACATCATCCTCACTTAATCTCAAGATTCTTACAACCTTGCCTGAACGCTCAAGGATTTCCTGACGACTATCATAGTTATCATCTGTCTTTTCTAATTCCTCTACAATTTCTTTCAATTTGACCTTAAATTCTCTTTTATCCGCCTTTTCTTCATCGGTTTTGTGAGCTATCTCACAACCGATCATGCTTAATTTTTTTGGAATTGACTTGGCTTGGCGGATATTGGACATCTTGAAGCTTGGACTTAAATCCTCAAAGTTCTCGGTATCTTTAACTTTTTTGGTGTATTTCCTGATGTTTTCCTCATTTTTTTCACTTTTGGCCTCTTCCAGTTTTGCTTTTTGAGTTTCATGGTATTGCCTATTGACTTCAACGGCCAGCTTTTCGATATTCCTCATCAGCACATCCGGAGCCTGAATATCAGACATCAAAATATCCCTTTGAATATCATCTAAATCCACATCAGGGATGATTGTAAATCCTTCAAAGATCTTTCTAACATTTAAAACATCTTTGATGAAGTTTTCCTTATCCTCCTCAAATCCAAGACCCATAGAACCATTTCTTAAAATGTATCTGATATTGAAGCATGTGTCATTAATATTGACTTTAAAGTCATTTACATGATTTTTCTGCTTGTCCAAAACACCATATGGTCTTCTGTTCCATTCCTGAAGTTCATCACAGAATATTAATAGATAGGAAATAGGGGAATCATCAGGATCCATCCTTCCAAGCTTAAATGAGTCTCCTTGTAGCGTTTTATTGTAATAATTATGCAATAAGATAGCTGTAGCACTGTCTACAATCGGATAAAAGAAGAAATCCTTATTCTTATCAACATATTTTTGAATTAATTTACCATAAGAGTTCAATACCAGAATCGCTGAGAAATATCCATGGTCTATAAAGCCAACCTCATTCATATACTTAACAAATCTGTTCAAATGCTTTACCAGTCTTTTGAAATAATCATCATCAAACTGGAAGTCCAAGGCGATCTTATGGGCCATAATATCGGTAGGTTTGAATAAATCCAGAACCTTTGTACGGGTATACTTGCTTCTAAACCCTTCGGCATAATCATAAGGATATATCTTTGTAATGGAGTTGAATTCATTGAAATCAGTGAAATCAAAATGCGCATCAACATCATAATTAACAGAAATGGATTTAATTCCATCATCAATGACCTTATTTAACTGTTTTCCAATAATTTCAAAAGGATAACCTATATCGTGGAACAGGGACGCAACACCCCAGCGGTACAGAAATTCCTCATGGGAAAATTTGTCGTTTTCATCCCTATAATATTTAGTATAGTTTTTATTTTTGAGGATATACTTCTTAAAGCTGTGACGATAGTTTTTATTTTGGGCATAAATGGCCAAACCTAAAATGAATACGTTGACTGAATGAATGAAATGGTCCCTCTGCCTGTCAATTAAATCACCTGTCTTTTCCTCATACAATCTCATTATATCAACTAAATCCAGAAGAGTGTTGGGTTCGCTTATAAGGCTAGTGGAACTGTTTTCATCAACTGAACTTTTATCTTCAGGAGTGATTTGATAAATCATCAAAAAGGTTTCATAAACTTCATAAGCTGTGTAGGATGATTCATATTCTAAAAAAACATCAATAGCTGCTTTTAAAATACCTTTATAATCATGATAGTGTACATTATTCTGATTGTCATAAAATGCGATTTTATCATCATAAA
The DNA here is from genome assembly GCF_905233225.1 of Methanobrevibacter sp. UBA212. Classification (NCBI taxonomy): domain Archaea; kingdom Methanobacteriati; phylum Methanobacteriota; class Methanobacteria; order Methanobacteriales; family Methanobacteriaceae; genus Methanobrevibacter; species Methanobrevibacter sp. UBA212. The sequence continues at coordinate 90,448 of NZ_CAJODJ010000010.1, read as the reverse complement.
GTTCAACCATGTTAAAGAAATTTTCGACATATTGACTTAAATTAGACTTCTTTTTAGTTTTACTATTCTTCTTGGCCATAATCCCACCTGTATATAGGTATATTGAAATTAATATTAAATAAATTTAAGTATATGATAAAAAACTTTGAAAAAAAAAGAAATAAAAAATTGTTAATTAATTCTTAACAATCTTTAAATCGACATTTCTACACATTTGAGGCAAGTTTCTGAATGTTCTTTTATTGTCGTCCTTGTTTTTAACATCCAGGACATCCCATTCCACCAGGTTTGGATTGAGTTTTTTGCTTTCATCACGAACAGGTGCAAATCTCCAACCCAAGTTAACCTTAAGTTTATACCATGCATTATGTTCCCTTTTGGCTAAATATTCAAGAGAATCTTCATCGAAATATTCAATGGCATCACCTGGGGATTTAGCGTCAACCACATCATATCCAAGTTCACCCAATATTTTCACCAGGAAATTAGCCTGCTTATAATTTGAATATTTAATATATTCCGGCAAATCTTCAAAGTCCTCTGTTGATCCATTTTTCTGCTGGTAGAACCTATGCATTTCAATTGTTAGGAGTCTGATTTTGGTTCTGACAATCTTCAAACCAATTTTTTTAACGAGATTAGGAATGTTTTCAACAGGATCAATATCATATTGCTGCACTTCAGGTGTGAGGTCATCCCATGGCACAAGGCAATCATGAATCAGATTTTCATCATCCCTGACTTCCCCATAAGTCCATCCCTGACCTATTTTCTCTTCACACCATTCATCATGCTCATAAATAGCTAAATCAAGAATTTCCTCTTCGGAAAACTTGTCTATCCCTTCACGCTTATCTGACACATCTGCAAGTTCACATCCAATCATGTTCAATTTTCTAGGGATTGACCTTGCCTGACGGATATTGGCCAGTTTAAGATGTGATGACAATTGATCAAACGGTTTGGTTTTTTCTATAAAGTCCTTTTCGGCATCAACATCAACTTCACCCTTCTCCTTTTTCTCATTAAACACCTTAGTTGTAGTTTCAATATACTGCTTGTGTATTTCCAGTGCCAAGTTTTCCACATTTCTAAGCAATGTGGAAGGAGCAGGGATTTCAGATTTGACGATTTCCCTCATGATGCTGTCATCTTTTTGCACATCAGTATAAATCAGGAAGTTTCTATCAAAAATACTTTGAATTGAAAGGATATGATTAATCAGTTCCTGTTTGTCTTCGGAAAATCCGAGACCCATTGAACCGCTTTTTACTATATAGTCAACTTCCAATTTTGAATCGTCAATCACCAATTTCAAGTCATTTACATGGCTTCTTTTCTTATCCTTAACTCCGAAAGGTTTTCTGTTCCATTCCTGAAGCTCATCACATAAAATCAACAGAAATGTAAGCGGACTCTGCAAAGGATGAAGTGCCGGCAAGTTAAACGGAGGTTTTTGCAACACGTTTCTATAATAGTTATGAAGCAGAATAGCAGTAGCACTGTCCACTATCGGATAGAAGAAAAAGTCGTGTTTTTTTGCAAACTTCTGAATTAAATATCCATAAGAGTTCATGACCAGAATTGCCGAGAAGAATCCATGGTCTATAAATCCACTTTCACCCATTATATCTACAAAATTGTCAAGGTGCTTTGTTACCTGATTCACATTGACATTTGAAAAGTCATTGGCAATCTTATGAGCCATAATGTCTGTTGGCTTGAACAGATTTAAAAATTTGGCTTCAGGATAATTTTTTGTGAATTCATCAGCAAAATTAGGGTCTATTTTTATAATAGTGTTAAATTCATTGAAATCCTTAAAGTCAATTGCTGTATCTGCACCATAAGTGCTTGAAATAGATTTGACACCGTCATTTATGAACTTATTCAATTGCTTTCCTATAATTTCAACGGGATAACCTATATCGTGGAACAGTGATGCGACTCCCCAACGATAGAAAAATTCTTCACGAGATAACTTTTTGTTAATCCTATAATACTTTTTATAAGGACTCTTAAGAATATATGTTTCAAAGGCTTCACGGTAGCTCTTATTTTGGGCATAAATTGCCAAACCCAATAGGAAAACATTTACTGAGTGTATGAAGTGATCTCTCTGTTTTTCAATTAAATCTCCGGTGTTTTCCTCATATTTCTTCATTATCTTTACCAAATCAAGAAGGGAGTTCGGTTCGTTTATAATAGTTCCCTCAGAGGATTTTTTAGACTTGTCTTCCGCTGTGATTTGATAAATCATGAAAAATGTTTGATATATCTCATATGCGTTGTAGGTAGTCTCTGTTTCTAAAAATACATCAATACCTGCCTTTAAAAGGCCTTTATAATTGTGGCCATTGTATTTATCATCATACAATACTAAACCATCAAAAAAATTATCGATATATGACTTCAAGTTGTTTTCGCTCATGTTTAACACCTTTAAATATTATCTATATCTTTTTTTTAAATAAATATTTTCAATTGAATCATTCAATTATGAATTTCAGTTGCTTCTGCACATCTTTAATATCATCAATCTCCATTGCCAAATCAATGTCTAAATATGTATTTACCTTTGTGGCAAAACTTGAAGACATGATAATCTGGTTTGCAAAAATCTTATAAGACTCTACCGGACTGTGGCCCACAACCATAACTTTCGAGCCTACAATCTCAAGGAACCTGTCGACATCATCTCTTGTATAATCTGTTGCCCTGTCATACCTATTCCACAAAAAATCATGCAAAATCGGACAGGAATGTCCGCTGTCAATAAGCTCATTAAACATTTCAATTGATCGGACCTTATCCGAAGGTCCCGAATGAGAAATGAATAATCCATTTGCAGTCTTGAGAAAATAAGGCATTGCCTTAAAGAATTTGATATAATTTGTGAGATGAGGTTCAATGCATCCTTTCATATAGGAAATGAGATTTTTAAATCCCAAAAGCAACGGCTTTTGATTTTTGTAAATTTCCCTATTTGTGATATGTGCCCACTCATGATTTCCGAGCAAAGTGTGAAAATTGGAATATTTTTCTGTCTTGGCGATTGCATCATCAAGAATCTCAACGGAACCGTCCGTATCCTCATCAATGCCATGAATCAAATCTCCACAAAAGACAATGTGAAAATCAGGGTCTGTTTCATCCCACATATTCAAATAATGACTGTAGTCATCAAAATTGCCATGCAAATCAGTTACGACAATCAGACGACCATGGTTGGGCAACTCAATTAACCTATCACACATCAGAACCCTCTTCTTTCATTAGTTTTTTGAGTGCCTTGATGACTTGTGATAAATCATCAGGATTATTAAAATCTAAAAATCCGCACTCATCCTCTTTATTGAGTATTACTGTCGGTTCAATGGAATTCCGGTTTTTCATAAAATCTCCCTACTGTCCTCACGTTCATCGAGCTCAAATAATGCATTGACCATGTCAAATAAAGCTTCAAAATCATTGAGATTTAATGCATCATGCGCTTTTTCAATTAACTCGTCTGCCAATTTTTCATTGTTTGTGTAAATTCCTTCAAGCTTTAGATTAAAAAAGCAATTGGTGATTACATCGTTTCTATTTAATGACACATATCTTTCAACCAAAGAAGCATGAATGTCTTTAAGTTCATTTAAATCCATATTTTCCAAATCATTGCCAATATCCCCTATGTCAAACAGATTTTTGCTTTTTACCATTTCAATCTTTTTGGCTACATTTTCCAAAAGCATCGAATATTCCAAATCCCCATTTGCCTTTTCAACAATGGATTCCAAATAATCAATGTAAATTTTAGCATGGTTTAGTGCAATTTTATCCCTTTGAGCTATCTCAAGCAGGGTTTCGATATATTTTTGGACCTCATACTCATTTATTAATGAATATTCATTAAGATATTCGATTTCATTCAGTAAATTTGAATATTGGTCCATCAATTCCCTCAAATCAATATCACTCCCTATATCAAATTCCCCCTTCAAAAATGGGACATTCATTCTTTCCCCATCAACACAGACAGGCGATTTCTCATCAAGCTCTCGCAATTCATCATTTTCATAAATCCTGATGCCATACTTTCGAGGAGGATTTCTAAGATAAAACAAACCGTCAATTTTTAAAGGAATCCTGATTGATGCAATTTCAATATCATATCCCAAATATGATGATTTCAAGTCATTTGAAAATACCTTTCCCCTTAAAATTCCATTCTTATGGTCTAAAAGAACTGATAATGCATCCTTTTTAATGTCAATATGGGGTTTTTCAAGATTTCCTGCATAAATTGCCCCACCTTTGGACACCACAGTCAGCGGATTAATGCTCGATTCCATTTCAATATCAAACTCATCGCGTATGAATTCCTGTACGATTGGACTGAGCGATGAACCGCCAACAAGAATAATCTTATCGATATCCCCATCATCAAGATGACACTGATCTAATAGATTTCTTGATACATTAAAAGTATATTTGACCAAGGACTCACTGATTTCCTTGAACTTATCTCTGGTTAAATTATATGTAAAGTCATAACCATCAAAAAGATTATTGACGCATATGTCTGTGTTATCAGTTTTGGTTAAATCCAATTTAGCATATTCGGCAGCATCCTTAAGTTTTGCAAAAACATCCACAAATTTCGGATTGTCCCTTCTAAAATCATCCAGATTCAAATCGCCGGATATATTAGGTCTGAAAAGGTCATTGACAATCTTCCAATCAAATGAATTTCCGCCAAGATTATCCAGTCCGTCGGTTGCAATTTTTTCAAGTTCCCCATTGCTATTTGCAATTATGCTTACATTGAATGTTCCTCCGCCCAAATCGTAAATCATCCAAATTCCATTATCCTTTTGAAGACCATAAGCAAGACCAACTGCAATCGGCTCCAATACAAGACTATGTGATCTGAATCCTGCAAGTTCGGCAGCATCATTAACCGCCCTTATCTTGATTGGATTGGAATTTGCAGGAACACATATTACGGCATGTTCAATATTTACCCCGGTTTCATCATAAACTGATACTCTTAAATCTTTTAAGACCTCTGCAGAAAGTTCTTCGGGAAACATCATCCTGGATGAATTTTCAAACTTAAAGGGAACTGAAAATCCCATGTTATGCTTAAATTCGCTAACTGCATTACTTTTGTTCTTCAATAGCGCATCTTTTGCGCTTTTACCAACTTCCACATCATCATTTTCATCAACAAACACTGCAGATGGAGTGAATTCCTCCCCAGTACTGTGATTTTTAATGACAACGGGATTTCCCTCATTATAATAGGATATCACAGAGTCGGTTGTTCCCAAATCTATGGCATAATCAATTGCATCAGCTTTTTCATCCGATTGTGTGAAATGCATCGTCATATTCTGTTTCCATAGTGACAGTTTATATGAATAATTTTTCCTAACCTCAGCATCCAAAATAACTGCAAACTCCATTAGGTTAGCGCTTTCAGACAAATCATTCAAACCTACCAAACGAATTGCCTCTATAACGATTTCATCAACCGAGCATGTCTTGAGCGTTGGAAGAATATTCTTATAAAGTCCTTGAATCTCCACATTTGATTCCATTAACTTTTCAAGCATCTCCACACTTTTAAACAGACTCCCATGTCTTTCCAAATCTATGAAAATCTTCCATAAATCGATATAATGAGAATATTTCCTTCTAATTGATGGGTTATATGCCATTGCTTCAGCCAACAGACTGCAAGACAAATGATAATTCCTTCCTTTAAGATTAACAGTGAACGCTTTTGAGATTAATTTCAAATCAGGCCTTTCGGATTTCCAAATCCTAAGCGTTTCAGAGTAAAATTTACGAACCTCATAATCCTTCAAAACTTCATTTTCCAATATTTCAATGGCATCATCAAGTTTATTTTCACATTTAGCAAGCCTAAATGCTTCCTCTATTGAATCGTTAATAATGTATTCACGATAATCCTCATCATAATCATAACCTGCACTTGTCGGCGATAAGTCCCGAACTGCCTCATACTCATCAATGGCATTTTTTACATCCATCAGCAGCTCATTCGCATCACCATACCGGTTATTGGGATTGAATTCCAGACATTTCAAAACGATTTCATCCAACAATTCACAAACATGTCCATTATAATAGCTTGGAGGTTTTAATTCATCAGCCCATGGCTTTAAATCAATCAGCTCTTCATTAGTATATTTTCCAACATCATACGGATACCTATTTGTCAGCAACTGATAAAACATGACACCTACAGCATAAATATCGCTTCTGGCCGATACATTTTTACTGAAAAGTTCAGGAGACATATATGGCCTTGTGCCGGCTATATCAATGTCTGAAATTGAAGTTGTGATTTCTTTTGCAAAACCAAAATCGGATATTTTAGTGATAATGTCACCACATTCATTGAAACTGAGCAAAACATTATTGGGTTTTAAATCACGATGAATTATTGGAGGATTTGCTGAGTGAAGAGTGTTTAATCCATTTAAAATCTGTTTTATTAAATCCAAACTGATTCCAATTGGCATGAACCTGTTAATCTCAGCATATGAATTTAAAAACTGCTCCAAATCCCCTCCTGAGACATATTCCATTACAAAGTAAGCATGGTTTTTTCCATCTTCAAAATTAGTTATTTCGGCGGCATCATAAATGCTTATGATATTTTCATGCCTTAGCTGACAGGCAAGTGTGACTTCATGAAAAACTTCTTTTTTATTGGTTGATACACTCAGTGGCTCCTTAATGATTTTCATAGCCATTAGAGTGTCTAAATAGTTATGGTTTACCAAATAAACCTTTGCAAATGATCCTTCTCCAAGAAATTTTTTAACTTCAAATTTGCCATTAAAAAATTCTTCAATTAGCTGTTTTGCCCCATCGAAGTCCACTCAAACCACCGATTAGATTTAAAATCTAATTAAAATGAACAATAAATGACTGCTCCGCCATTACCTCTAGATAATTTCAAAAATGAATTTGCCTTAAGCTTTGTTTCAATTCCTGTTGGGACTTTTCTATCGGCAATGTATGTTCCATTGGAACTGCATTCATCCAATATATACCATCCGTCATCCTTATGGAATAATTTTAAATGGGGTTTGCCAACATTTGAAACTGTAGAATAGCTATTATCTAAAAGTATGGTAAATGAAGCTAAGTCATTAGCATTAAAATTAGCTTTTCTTCCAATCAAGATTGTCTCATCCTTGTGAACCTTAAATGTTTTACCCTTATCCTCTCCATTGAAAATAGTTAAAACGCAATGTTCTCCATCGGAAAATCTTTGATTGGATTTATATAAATCGAAAAATGTAAGAAGCTCATCGGACAGGAAACTCACATCTAAAAAAAGTTCATCGAATGCATCTTCCTTTAATGTAAATCCTTTTACACTTCTGCGGCCTATTTTATTAGGAACCTCTTTTTTAACACTTACCTCTTCAATCATGTCTGATTCGACAAGCTGCTTCAAGTGTTGGCCCAACATTTGAGTAGTAATATTAATGTTGTAATTGTTTAAAAGAATTGAATTGATTTCACGGGAATACAATGGCTCTTTTTTAAATGTGCCCTCACTTGTTTTGTTTACTCTTTCAAAATCCCTTAAGATTTCCAGAATTGAAAATCTGACATTATTATTAACAGCCGCTAATTTAGTTGATAGAATTCTTGAATCTTCCTTCTCAAGAATAACTGTCTTTGAATCATCCATGATAAAACCTTCTTACTTTAATTATTGATTTAAATTGAACTACTTAACACATCATGAAAAGCTTTTAAGTCTTTTTCACGCAGGTTTAAACTTTGCATTAACTCGGCAACCAATGCATCAAGCAATACTAAAGCGGAAATTTCAAAGGCGGTTCCCATTAAAATCAATTCCAATGGACGATAGATATTACTGATTCCCCTAATTTCTTTAGGCAAATCTTCAATATCCTTCCACAGTTTGTTATCACTTAAATCTGCCGCTTTTTTAGGAAGTGCTTCAAGTTTACTTCTGACACCTTCATCGCTTTCAAAGTTTATTAAAGCTCCAGGCAAAGTTTCCATAAACTCTTTAACATCGTAATCCTCAAGTCTTACTAAAGTTTGAGGAAGGGAATCAATAACAATCCTTGCATCAGCCTTTTGGGCAAGGTCACTTTTGGTATTGCCGCATACAGCTAAAAACTTGACATTGTCGATTTTGGAATCTTCAACTATTTGGGTTATAGAGTTGGATTTACCTGATTTTGAAATAATGATAATTATGTCCCCATCCTTGACTGGGGGAGCTATTGTTTCATTGAATACATATACATAAAATCCTAAATGCATCAATCTCATTGCAAATGATTTTGCAACAAAACCGGATCTGCCGGCGCCTGCAAGAAATATTGTAGTTTTTCTTTCGGACACCACACGCTTGTTTGAAGCTGTTAAAATGACATCTCTAAACTTACAGATAGCCTCTTCCTGGTTTGCCACAACTGATTTGCACATTTGAAGATTTTTTAGAATCTCATCCAAGGATAAATCCATATATTTTAACTCAGACATATTATAACCTTTTTTAAGCTTTAAAATTGTAAAGTGGTTTTACAATATCTATTTAAACTGTATCTTCAACATTATTTAAAATATTATCTATTGAATTATATCCTGGAAATTTCACCGATTGTTTTCTTTTTAACTGATGTGTAACAGATTCCTTCCATCTGACGTTCAAATTCTTCAAAGAATAACTCTTCCCTAACTTTAAAACGACCATATTATCGTCCCCGCCCACGAGGAGCAAAATAATTCCATCAGAGATACCTTTACATGACTGACCCATCGCTCACATAATGAATAATGTTCCACCCTAATTGGCTGAAACTTTTCATGAAATGATGTGGAACAATTTCTTTTTTTTATAACCGTGAGTGACTTCAGTTCGAAACGCATTGTCGGGTGTTCAAAATCAACTTCATCGGCACCATACCAGTTTAGAAATTGAATGACATGTGCACCTATGCTGTCAATATCGTCTGAAAAGACTTAAACAGTCCCATATACTTCCGATTCAAACATGTTATCACATCCACAGATATAGTAATTAAAGTTATATTTTTGATAATATATAACTCGTATAAAGTAAAAACTTTAGATACTATTGAATTGAACCATATATATTATTTTTCAGAATGATTCAGCTAAAAATGACATTAGTTTTAAAAACAATACAGTATTTCGACGAAACATCCAGTTTCATAAAAGAAAATCTGTGAAAAGTCACTGATTCATAAGTTATTGAGGGCAACATATCCTAAATTTTTTTCACTTAATGAAAGAAATTGCTTTATGCGATTTAATACTAATGCACTATAAATTCATAATAGGTGTTTGAAAAATGGCAAAAAATAGTCTACAATATTCCTGTCAAAATACTCATAGTAAAACTGATTTAACAGTATTTGATGCTATTTTTTCAAACGACCCCCGTTTTACTTTAATATTTCAAAAACTTTATTGAAAAACGATTTGATGGAATTAAAATGAAAACTAATGAAATTAATGATAAAATAGATGAAGCATTGTATTATATGCAAAACGATACAGAAAGGGCGATAACTATTTTTGATGAAATTTTAGAAATCGAACCTGAAAACATTGAGGCCATTAATGGGAAAGGATCCTCATTAATGAAATTAAATCATATGAACGAAGCGGAAAACTATTTTGACTATTCATTATCCATTAAACAAAGCCCCTCTGCATTTATAAGTAAGGGAATAATCTGTAAATGCAGAAAAGATTACAACCAGTCACTGATTTATTATGATAAGGCGATTGAAATTAATCCCGATTTGAGCAACATCATAAAAATTCTCAAAAATGAAATAAATGAGCTGATCGGTGATAAGATTGGAATCAATATGGACTACTCTCCTGAAACAAATGAATTAATTAAAAAAGGCACCGACTATAAAAATAACTGCAAATTATGGGATGCATTAGATTGCTATGAAAATGCAATTAAATCAGACAGGTCCTGCAAAAAGTCCGTTCAAGCTTTAATCAATGAAGTCAAAGCAATCTTACAAAACGAATTGATGATAAAAACTCCTGAAAAGGGAGATTCACGAAATGACCAGCTAAAAATAAAAAGCTTGAGACTGCTGTTGATTGAAAAGGATCCAAAGCAGGCACTGACCATTATGAATATCATTTTAGATGACGATGAAGAGGACATTGACACATTAAACCAGAAAGGCTGCGTATTGTTCCTATTTGACAGATTCGAAGAATCAATTGAATGCTTCAATAAATGTTTAAGCATTAATGAAAACTACATTCATGCCCTTTTTAACAAGGCAATCGTATTAAGAAGAATAAAAGAATTCAATGACTCCCTATCCTGCTTTGATGAACTTTTAAAAACACCACAGAACTATGACAAGGTAAAACCATACCAATTGGAAATATTGGATAATCTCCATGAAAAAGAGATAACCTCATAATTATTAATCTAACAAAATTTTATAGCTTTCCTTGAATTTAAGGTCATTGACTCTTGAAAGTGCCTTATTTCTAATTTCAAGTGGAAAGGTCTCGTCTTTTACTATATCGATCAATTTGTCCTGATTTGACTTCTCATTGATTTCATCCAGTCTGATGTTGAACAGTAACCTTTCAAGCCTTCCTTCAGCTTCACATCTAACATAATAATTAAAGTCGTCATTAATAATTGATTTCAGTTTTTCAATGTCTGAAATCCGGCTGATTTCATCTATGTGCTTCTGGCTGTCAATCCAGTCATCAAATGTCTTTTGAGCAATATAGGAAACATCACTGTCTTTTGATGAAATTAGTTTTTTAAGTAGAAGATCATTATCAATTCTCTTAATATCTTCAAAAAGAGAGTCCAGTCTTCTTTTTGCGAATTCAGAATCATCATTTTCAAGAGAGGCAATACTGTCTAAAGTTTCCTTGTCATCAAGTTTGGAAATTGCAATATGCCTGGTTTCATCATCCTTTTCATTTAAGGCCAATGATTTTAGCTTTTGCTTGAAGTCCAGTGATTGCCTATTTGAATTATGGACAAACAAAAAGCCATCCAATAATCTGGAAGCAGGAATGAGATTTAATGCCAAAGCTCTGATGTCACAATCATCATTTTTATCAGCTATCTCCATCAAATCATAAGGATTGGTTATTGCCCCAGTCGCTTCAAGACATACATTTTTGCTTTCATCTCTCAAAGCAATATCTTTTAAAATGGAATTGTATTCATCTTTGAAATTATTTGAAAATGATTTGATCGCATAAAGACGTATTTTTGGATTTAAATGCCGTGACAATTCCTTTAATAATTCAACATCATTAACCTGCAAAATTGCCTGTAAAGTGGCTTTGTCATCATTCAAATGTCTTTTGATATAATTTATCAGCGCATCTTCATCATTAATTTTTAAAATCGCACAAAAAACAATATCCGGATTGTATTCACTTAAAATCAATTCTTTTAAGATTTTCTGGTTTGAAAAATGCTTGTTTTTTATAGCCTGTAGTCGGATTTTATCATCAGATTCATTTAAAACAATATTAGATAAATAGATTTCATCATGAATAAGATATGCCGAAACAAGACGATGATACTCATCACCACAAGTTTCATAAACCTCTTTAAAGTACTCTTCACAATTCAAATTAGAATTAAGTGACAAATCATCCAAACGATGGTAAAATGACTTATTAAAAATTAGTTTGACCAGATAATCCTTATCAGTTATCTTTTCACATGCCCAGTGGCGATTGAATCCGTCATCATCATTTCTTATCACGTCACTCAGGATATCAAAATTAGATAAATTAGGGTTTAAGATGGCTTCCCTGCGTATGAAAACATCTAAATCATTTAATGCAAAATCAGATAAAGCATTCTCATCAGTGATTTTGGAAACGGCCAATTTTCTGATTTCAACATCACGCCCCGACTCAGCAATGGCCATTATGACTTCAGGATTATTAAAATTAGTGTTTTCAACTGCCAGCTTAACTATGAATTCATTTGGGTCATTTAAAGCAACATCATTTAAAAGACTTGTTAAATCAGACGGTAAAAGCAGAGATTCATCGATTATCCGATTTAGAGTTGCAAGACGGATATGTGAAAAAGGATTGTTCAAGCAGACATCTATTAAAAAATCTATATCACTAATCTGCTCCATAGCCTTAATGGATACGGAATTAATGGAATCGTTGATTAAAATATCTTTTAATGCTTCCTCATCTTCAATATAGGCAACTGCAAATTGGCGGATATGCCAATCGGAATCATTTTGAGCTATATCAATTATTTCTTCCTGATTGTCCGAACGTTTAATGAGTTCAATAACATCATAGGATGTCATAATACCTTATTCTACGTATAACTCATCCAATCTATTCAAACAAGCTTTTTTAACCTCTTTATCCTCATCATCTTTAGTAATTATACTGGTTAAAACAGCAGGATTGACGATTTTTTTAATTGCAGCTATCCTTACATGAGATTCAGGATGATTCAAAGCAAGATCTATTAATGGATTTTCATCCCTACCTGTTGTGACCCTAAGTTTGACAACCTTCACGTCCTCGGTTTCAATATCACCGCCGTGAGCCTTTTGTCCATCACCAGGCACCTGGCGTTCAACAACCGCTTCGCCAAGATATTCATAAGCCCAATTAGCATCATCACATGTCAAATGGTCTAAAATTGATTCATTGCCTAAATATTCATCTTCTTTTGGCCAATGAACATGAACCTTATTATCCAATGATTTTGAAATGATTTTCTGACCGGAATTAACATTTTTAATAGAAGTTTTAACTAAATCGATACGTCTTTCATCAAAATCCATCTTATCACCAATATAATATATTTAGTATTAAAAGTTAAAAAGTCTTTTTAATTTTTATGATTATCTTTGAAAAAGAAAAAAATGGGAAGTTTAAAAAACTTCCATGTTTAGACTTTATCCAATGCCTGGTCAACATCAGCCAATATATCTTCGATATCCTCAATACCAACTGAAAACCTGATTAAATCAGGAGTTACACCAGTGGACAATTGCTGTTCTTCAGACAGCTGGGAGTGAGTAGTTGATGCAGGATGAACGACCAGCGATTTAGCGTCTCCAATATTTGCCAAAAATGACAATAACTCGACATTTTCAATGAATTTCAAAGCACCATCATAACCTGCCTTAAGACCGAATGACACTATTCCTCCATAACCCTTTTCAGCATACTTTTTAGCGACTTCGTGGTTTGGGGAAGATTCCAAACCGGAATATGTTACCCAAGCAACCTTAGGATGAGCTTCAAGGTGTTGTGCAACAGCCATTGCATTTGAAGCATGCCTTTCAATCCTTAAGCCCAGAGTCTCAAGACCCTGCAACAAAAGGAATGAACCGAATGGTGACGGAACGGCACCGGTGTCCCTTCCGACAACTGCCCTGATTCTTGTTGTAAAGGCAGCTCCTCTGAAAGTCTCAGCAAATACCAACCCGTTATATGTTGCATCAGGCTCTGACAATGTTGGAAACTTGCCGTTCATCCAGTCGAAATCGCCCTTTTCGATGATGATTCCGCCAAGAGTGGTGCCGTGACCTCCAATGTATTTTGTTGCAGATGATGATATGATATCTGCCCCATGGTCAAAAGGCCTTACGGAACCGATTCCAACGGTATTGTCAGCAATCAATGGAACTCCATGTGAATGTGCAATTTCAGCCAACCTGTCAAAATCAGGAATATCCAATTTGGGATTTCCAATTGATTCCACATAAATGGCTTTTGTCTTATCGTCTATAGCCTCTTCAAACAATTCGGGAGATTGTGAATCGACAAATGTAACTGTCCGTCCCAGTTCTTCTAAAGTGTTTTCGAACAGCTCATATGTTCCGCCATAGAGGTTATCCGCTGAAACAATATTGTCCCCAACCTGGGTCAGGTTAATTATTGCATAAAAAATTGCTGACATTCCGGAAGCGGTTGCATATGCTGCAGTTCCCCCTTCAATAGCAGCCATCCTCTTTTCAAATGCCTCAGTTGTAGGGTTGGTTAACCTGGTATAAATGTTTCCTCCCTCTTTAAGCGCAAATCTGTTTGCAGCCTGTTCGGGTGAGTCAAATACATAAGATGTAGTCTGATAGATTGGTGTTACTCTTGAACCGGTTTCATCAACTTCTTCCTGGCCCGCATGTACACCAATTGTTGATATATTTTTTTTGTTTTTAATTTCATAAGCCATAATAATCACTTAATAGTTTTGTTTCCTCCAAGTATAAACATTATCAAAATCCGAACAAATCCTGCGAATCCAACATCACATCGACAATATGAACATCAAATGGACATCTCAGTTCACAGTCTCCGCAAGCGATACAGTCAGTCGCATTATATTTCAGGTTATTATAATGTTCCTGTACACTAGCCGGAACTTCATCATGGTTTTTTGCAAGGTCAAACAGTTTATTCACCATTTCTATATCTATTCCGGTACTGCATGGCTGGCAATGCCCACAATATGTGCATTGGCCTTTGAATGAATGTTTTGGCGCATTTTTCAGAACTTCAGTGTAATCCTTTTCCGCTTCGCTTGCTGTACAATATTTCAGGGATTCGTTTAATTCGTCAACTGTCTTGACACCGACAAAAATGCTTGACACTCCTTTTTGCTCCAAAGAATAATGAATGCATTGGACAGGTGTCAGCGCCACTCCAAATGGGGAAGTGTCATCAGCCAGCAAATTTCCTCCTGCAAATCCTTTCATTACAGTTAATGCAGTGCCGTTTTTTTCGCATAACTCATAAATTTCTGCCCTTAAAGGATTGATTGAGGAAAAATCATTGTCATAGGCATCCTCCTTTCGATACTCTTCAATATCCTCCATTGCTCCAAACATGTCAAATGCCGGATTGATTGAAAACATCAAAAGCTCGATTTCAGGATTTTTGGCTGCCAAAAGACCAATATCAGGATTATGGGTGCTGAGCCCGATATGTGCTATTGTCCCTTCATCCTTTAGCTTTCTCACATATTCGATGAACGGGCCGTTCATTATGTTGTCATAATCCTCAATCTGGTCGACATAGTGAATCATACCGAAATCAAGGGTGTCGATTTGAAACCTTTCCATGAAATCCTCAAAGGCAGGGATTACCTTTTCCATATCACGTGTTCTTACATACTGGTTGTTTTGCCAGATCGAACCGATATGGCCCTGAATCACCCAGTTTTCACGATTCGGCTTGATTGCACGGCCCAAGTGTGAGCGCACATCAGGCTCGCTCATCCAACAGTCGACAAAATTAATTCCGTTTTCCTCACAGGCCTTAATTAATGCTTCAGTATCCTCATAAGGTCTTTCCACTAAAAATTCAGCCCCAAAAGCTATTTCAGATACTTCAATATTGGTGTTTCCTAACTTTCTATATTCCATTTAGTTCCCTCAATGTAATATATGTTTTAAGAAATCTTTAAAAGTTTCTAAATTAAAGATAATTATTAGATGTATACTAAAGAATTTATTTTAAATGAAGTAAATGCCATTAGAGCTGAAATAGGTCATGATGAAGTGAATATTTTCATTGAGGAGATTTACCTTGAAAACAATGAAATGTGGATTATTACAGAAGACAGGCCTGATAAATCAGCGATAATTGGAAAAGGCGGTTGGGTTGTCGGCAAACTCAAAGAGAAACTGGGCCTTGACAGTATACATGTTGAGTCATATGGGGACTTTTTAAACAAGAATTATAAATTGAAATTATCCAAAAAGACAGTGCATAACGTCAATTTAGATTCTTCTGGACTGAAAAACCTGGAAAGAACCATTGACTGCAAACTGGAAAATATCTACAGTTTCAATTTCGACAAATATTTCAGCGAAAACGAGTTTGAAGAATCTTCAAAAATTGAAGCCGTCGTTGCACTTTCGGGTGGTGTGGACAGTAGCTTTTCACTTATTCTAGCCAAAAAGCTTGGTTTTAATCCTGTGGCGGTTACGGTTGATCCGGGAACCATAATTCTTCCGAACCAATTCAAAAAGAACATCAAGGTTTTGGTTGAATCATTAGGCATTAAACATAAGTATATTGAAGCCGATTATTCAGATGTCATCGGCGAATCTTTCACAGGCAATGTTCATCCTTGCGGAAGATGCTCCAAAAACACCGGTCAACTAGTGAAGCACTACGCAAAAGACAATGAAATTCCAATAATTATATTCGGTGATATGCTTGCAACAGGTAGCCAATGCATAAATTTACAGGAGGATTCATTATATCGCCTGAACCTTCCAGCAAGTTTAAGTGTCGGCAAGCAAGAGATTAAATCCTTAATCAGAAACTATGATTTGCAGACATTCAAAGGATTTGGCTGTCCGCTGCTTTATGAAGTTCACAAAAAATTTCCACATATGAGAAAATTCTCGATTCAAAGAATATTGAGAGAAACCCGTTCAGGCGCACTGGAGCCTGGTGAAGCTCTTGACTTAATTTGGAGTTTCAATAAGGCAAAATAAATAGATGTGAGATATTAATAGAAGCTGAGCCTTACTTAATAATTTATTAAGTAATTCTACTAACATCTCACTGTGCCACATAACCAGTGATTATGTTGGCAATACTATTTTTGTAACTTAGACTATTTAAATTTTAGGTAAACCTAAAAAATTTTAAAACTAAAAAAAATATAGGAATGTTTAAATTCCTTTCTTTTCGAATTCATCATTTAAGAATGATTTAATATTATCCCTTGCCATTTCAACCATTTCAGGTGCAGGACCTCCCGGAACGGATCTGATTCTGACATTTTCGGCAGGATTTAAAGCATTTTGAATCAAATCATCTGACAAATTCAGTTCATCAAAACCTAAATCAACTGCAACATCATCAATGAATGCGGAAGTGATGTCCTCTTCGGCCATGTCATTTGCTGTGGCTTCATTAACAATCCTTCCAACAATCTTATGAGCGGTTCTGAATGGTATTTCCTTTTCACGAACCATGATGTCTGCAAGGTCGGTTGCAGTTGCAAAGTTTTTACCTGCAAGCTCAGCGCATCTGTCGATTTTGAACTCAACGGAAAGAAGCATTTTGGTTACAATGGACAATGTATCCTGAGTTACCTTAATTGAATTCCACAAATGCGGAGTGATTTCCTGCAAATCCCTGTTATATGTATAAGGAATTGCTTTCAGGATTGTCAAAATTGTTACCAATTCACCATTGACAATTGTACATTTTCCCCTTGCAAGCTCTGCAACATCAGGATTTTTCTTTTGAGGCATAATAGAAGAAGTTGATGAATATTCATCAGCCATTTCAATGACTCCGAATTCATAGGTGCTCCATAAAACCAGCTCTTCACAGATTTTGGACAATGTGGTGCAAAGTGAAACCATATCAAATACCGCTTCGGCAATGAAGTCCCTTGCTGAAACCCCATCCATTGAATTTTCAAGATATGCGTCAAAACCGAGCAAGTCAGTGGTCAACTGCCTGTTGATTGGAAAGCTGGTGGTTGCCATTGCAGCTGAACCTAATGGGTTTAAATTAACACGCTTATAAGTATCCTCAAAACGTTCATAATCCCTTTTTAATGCTTGCACATGAGCCATCAAATGATGTGCAATGGTAATCGGTTGAGCATGCTGCAGGTGAGTGAAACCGATGAAAACATCTTCCAAATGCTCGCCGGCCATCTCATTTATTCCTTCAATGAATTCCAAAATGCCAATCTGAAGCTCTGTGATTTTTTGCCTTAAAACCAATCTGACATCACATGCAACCTGATCGTTACGTGATTTGGCAGTGTGCATAAAACCCGCTTCAGGGCCGATTTTAGAAGTTACATAGTTTTCAATAGCCATGTGAACATCTTCAACTGAAGGATCAAATACCAATGCTTCGTAGCCCTCCTCTTTAAGGCTGTCAAGAGCGCATAAAATATTATCTGCAATTCCTTCATCAATGATTCCCTCATGCTTTAACATTGAAGTATGTGCAAAATTAGTTTTGATATCAGCTTCAAAAAGAAGTTTATCCGCTTCAAGTGATGAAGTATAAATAGCTGCTTCATCAGTCATTCCAGTTTTAAAACGACCGCTTCTAATATTATCCAAAAAAATCCCTTCTGAAAAATAATTGAAAATAAAATAAATAAAAAAAGAAATAAAAAGATTTGAAAAAATCTATTTTTTCATTTCGGTGTATCCGCATTTACCGCAAGCGACTCTGTCACCGTGGTCAGCCATGAATACGCCTTCACCACAACGAGGACAAATCTGGTTTTTTCTAACGATTTTGTCTCCGTCCACTTCATATAAATCAGATTTTCTTACCATTTAAATCACCTATTCTTCTGCTTCTGCTTCTTCTTCAGCAGGTTCTTCTTCAGGTTCTGCATTTTTAGCAATTACATGTTCAGTTTCAATGTAAGTCAAATCATCTACAGTGTCGTAGACTTTAGCATAACCTAATGCTCTAGGTTCACCGTAGTGTGGTTGTACATTGTCGACAACGATTAATTCTTTTTTAGTGTTTAATAAAGCAATTAATTTAGATTTGATATCTAATACTTTAGGAGTTGCTTCTCCATCGTAATCAACATAAAATTTAATTTCCTTTCTGTTAAATAATTTATTTTCTTTTTCTTCAATAAATTCAATTTCCATGATAAAACCTCATTTAATTTATTCATTAATAAATCCGTCAATAAGCTTTTGAGCTTTATTTTTTAAATCACCAGCTTTTAAAAGCACCAATCCTTCATTAGGTTGACCATAAAGAATGGTAGTTTCCGGATTTGCCATCAAGATGCAAGGAAGAACTGCAAGATCTTCTTCCCCAGCCACTTCAATTACATAACATTCGCCATTGTCAGATAATTCAAGAGCCTCGCCTATGGTTTCCCATAGATCATCAGTAAGGCATCCGGCGGGATTGTCAGCTTTTAGAATGTGATTTGCAAGTATAATTTCATGAGTATGATTTTTTCTTTGAATTAAATTATCAATTATACCAATATTAGGATATAATTTGTATTTTGTAAGATTGGCAAAAGTCGCATCCCCAACAGAAATTAAAAACTCTGAAGCCTTGATTTCATCAATAGCATCTTCAAAGTCAGGATATAATGTACCTAAAGGCTTTTTGAGCTCAACGATTATATCTTTATTTAATTCTGCATCTAATCTTAACACGAAAACACCCTATCTTACTCTTAAACAATATTCGCCTGGAATTTCAATATTTAATTCGCGAGCAATCTTAGAATCTTCAGGATCAGTTATAATCAAAAGACCGCTCCAATTATCTGAAGTTGGGTTTCCACAACTAGGACACTGGTCTTTACTTGAAATCATTTTACAAACAGTACAAGCTTTCATTATTAAACCTTCTTACTTTTTTGTTTTGCTTCTTCAATCCATTCAAATTTACCTAAGTTATTTTGTCTCATAGTAAGCGGAATTTTAGAATTTCTATGATTTTCCATACTGTTAGTGGATTCATCTTTAATAGAAACGCTAACTGCTCTAGCCCTTACTAAGTCACCAACACCTAAAGTCTTATTAGATTCTTTTGCTATTAAAGCTCCTCTTTTACCATCATGATTAATATAATCATCAGTGACTTGAGAAACATGAATTAAACCATCCATAGCTCCAATTCTAACAAAAGCACCATAATCTGCAATATCAATTACTTCACCATTAAAGATCTCATGTTGCTCCGGTTTAAAGAAAATAGCATCAAAAACAACATTATGATATGAAGCTCCATCACCCATAATGAGTTTTCCTTCACCAATGTCATCTATTGAATTAACACAGATGAGTAAACCGAGTTTTTTGTCTAAACGACCTTCATAGGTTTCATTTAATGTCTTAATTGCAACTTCTTTGAGAGGCTCTTCAAATCTGTAAGGAGGAATCCTTACAATGTCTTTAATTTTTGTTTTATAATACAAAATAATCCCTCATTTTTTTAATAAGTTTAATTAATATTATATTTTACCCTCAACAGCAATATATTTTTTTTGCCTCAAATATACGACTGTAATTCCTTTATCTTTTGCACGATTTTTTAATTCAATATCGTTTGTAGCTAAAACTTCTGAAACTCTAAGTAACGC
Organism: Methanobrevibacter sp. UBA212; assembly: GCF_905233225.1. Taxonomy (NCBI): domain Archaea; kingdom Methanobacteriati; phylum Methanobacteriota; class Methanobacteria; order Methanobacteriales; family Methanobacteriaceae; genus Methanobrevibacter; species Methanobrevibacter sp. UBA212. Next base: position 70,281 of record NZ_CAJODJ010000010.1, on the reverse strand, counting down.
ATCATCCACAGTTTCGTTTTCAAGTAATGAAATATCCTTTATTTCAACTTTTGAAGAATTAGCTAATTTTAAGGCCAAATTTGCATTTAACCTTACTTTTCCTTTATTATTATTTTTTAAACCCTTCAATTCATTGATAACAAAGCTTGGAGTAGTTAATGTATAAGAAGGTAATTTATTTTCAAGTTCAGTGATGATATCCACATTGAACTGAAAAGGAACCATAAAAAAATTGGTATCAATCACAACTTCTTTAGAGTTCATTATTTACCTCTACTTAATAATACCGTAACCAATTAATCTCCAACGAGCACCGACTCTACGACTTAAAGCGACTCTATCACCAGGGCTTGCGCATACCGGCAATTTAAGAGTGACATCTACATTGTTTTTCTTGGTTGAAGTAACAACACCAATAGTAGTTGTAGTACCGCAATTAATCATTAATGGTTCTTTAATCTTAATTGGAGCAACTTCACGTTCCTCTTTAGTACCGACAACACGGTCAAGTAAATTGGCTTCCATTGTAAAAGCGTCCAATACTTCAGGCAATGTACCTTCTTCACCAGCAACGGTTCCAGATAATGAATCTGATTTGGTTAAGGATGGATCCAATTTGGTTGCAATACCAACAAGTCCTCCAGGACCAATCTCTTCAACTTGCTTACCGTTGGCTTCAAGACCAATAATCTCTGATTTTAATGTGACCCTTTTTCCATTGTTGGTAGGGCCTGGTCTGATTTCAATGGTATCGCCAAGTTTGAAAGTCCCTTGAACTAATGTACCACCTATAACTCCACCTTTGATTTTATCAGCGCCGGAACCAGGTTTGTTGATATCAAATGATCTTGCAACATGCATTAATGCAGTATCATCAACGTTCCTTTCAGGAGGTTGAATTTGCTTGAGCATGTTTTCGATTAAGATATCCATGTTAGCGCCTTGTTGAGCGGATACAGGTATTATTAAAGCATCCTCTGCACAGGTACCTTTAACAAATTCCTTGATTTCATTATAACTTTCAATAGCTCTTTCTTTTGAAACAATATCAATTTTATTTTGAACTACAATAACATCCTTAACACCGATTACATCAAGTGCCATTAGATGTTCTTTGGTTTGTGGTTGTGGACAAGACTCATTTGCAGCAATTACTAACACTGCACCATCCATAATTGCAGCACCAGATAACATAGTTGCCATAAGAGTTTCGTGACCTGGAGCATCAACAAAAGATACTTTTCTTATTAATTCAGTTTCGCTCCCACAGATTTCACATTTATCAGAAGTAGTGTAACATTCAGGTTCATCGCAGTTAGGACATTTCTTGAATTCAATGTCTGCATAACCCAAACGAATTGAAATACCTCTTTTTGTTTCCTCACTGTGAGTATCAGTCCATACACCTGATAATGCCTTAGTAAGAGTAGTCTTACCGTGGTCTACGTGACCAACTAAACCTATGTTAACATCTGACTGTACGTTCACAGATAACCACCTTTTTATTATAAGTTAAAGTAATGAGAAAAATAGTAGAACTATTCTTCCTCTTCTTCACCAGCACCAAGAATATCAGCTATTGATTTGCTACCAGCTTCAGTAACTACAGTATTGATTTGTACTATATCATCAGCAATAGTGTTTCCTCTAACGGTTTTTCTTCTTTTAACACCATCTGCTTTTGGATGATATCCTGTACCACCAGTTAATAAACTTTTTATTCTTCTGGTACCTGGAACATCTTTTTTCATGGTGAAACCGTTTTTATCACTACCACCAGTTATTTTTAAAGTGTAACCATCTAAACCAACAATAGAACCATCAAATTCATCGCCGATGACTAAACCGTTAAGTGCTTTAGCATCTTCAACTTCCATTTGATAAGTTTCAGCTTTTTGAGACACAACAATTTTGAATGCCATGGTATTCCTCCATAATTTTTATAATCATAATTTATTATTCGAAAAGACCAAATTTACCCCAATCTGGATCTTGTTTACGTTTTATTTCAACAAATTCATATAAAGTTTCAAATTCATCTTCTGTTAATTTCTCCTTGAATTCCCTTTCAATGAATTTATAATGCTTTTCTGGAACATCAACATATAATTCGTCCCCTTCATCAAAATGTTTTCCAACAACAGCATCTTTAATTGCCATAGCCACCCTTTGACCTCTAGGGATAGAAGGTAATGTTTCGCCCTTATCTTCCATACTGGCTATAACACCAACATAGTCACCATTCTTATTGATTAATGTTTGACCTTGTTTAACTGTACCGCTAATAGATTCAATTCCAATAATAGCAGGTTTGCTTTGACGGAAAACCAATTTAGGCAAAGACATGAATTTAGCAGGCTTAATGATAGCATCATAAAAGGCTTTTTTCTTTGCTTGTTCCATTTCATCAATCCATGCTTCATAATCTTCAATAATCTGATAGATTACATCGCCCTGGAATAGTTTAACATCTGAATTCTCTAAATCCTCGACAGAATTAGAGTTAACATTTACATTGAAAGCAATGATTGCACCGTGTGCATCATTTTCGTTTAAAGCAATAGATGAATTGATTATATCTCTACGATTTACATCACCGATGTCCGCTTCACGAATAGGAATATCCAATTCCTTAAGCAATTTAACAATAGCTTCAAGGGAACCTAAAGTATCCGCTTTAACCAAAACACCTTCATCATCAGTGCTGATTGTGATATCTTCAATTTCCTTTAGGATTTCCTCTTCCACATTCTCCTCATCATTCAATACTCTTAAAGGAGAGCCAGAAATAACATCATCCAAATTAGGAGCAGCTATTTTAATACCTGCAGCCGCAACAACTTCGTCGAACTTTTGGAATTTCTTTTTGGAATCCCTCATTTCTTCAAGTGGAAGTGGCCTTAAGATAGACCTAATCTTAGTTGTTAAAACCTCATTTGAAGAGGTCATTAAAGCTATTTCATCATTAGTTCGCAAAACACCATCGTAAATGATACTGTCAATAGTAAGACCTAAACCGACTTCTTCCTTGATTTCAAGTACTGTACCTTTAGCCGGAGCATCTTCATTAATTTCAAGCTGTTCTGTTAAATATTCCTGAGCAAGACCCAAAAGCATTGCCAGAACTTCAATAATCCCTTCACCAGACCTAGCACTAATCGGAATAATACTGATTTGTGAAGCGAAATTACTGATCCTGTCAAATCTTTCGGACTGGAATCCCTCTTTGTGAAGAGTACCAACAATCTCATAAATTTTAGTGTCCAAAGTTTGCTGTACACTTGGAGCCTGTTGATTAAAGGATTCCTTAAAGGATGCTCCTTCATGTGTTTCCCAACCGAAAATCATGTCGATTTTATTTGCAACAACAATAAAAGGAGTCTTATACATCTTAAGAATATTTATTGCCTCATAAGTTTGTGGTTTAAAACCATCATTAATATCAAGAATTAAAACAGCTAAATCCGCTAAAGCGCCACCACGTTTTCTTAAACTGGTGAATGCAGCGTGACCCGGAGTATCAATGAAAAATAATCCTGGTATTAAATCTTTGATAGACAATCGTGATATAAAATTCCCACAGATTTCTTCAATTGTATCATTCGGGATTTCTGTAGCACCAATATGTTGTGTAATGCCTCCTGCTTCCTTATCAGCAATAGCACTACCTCTAATATAATCTAATAATGTAGTTTTTCCATGGTCTACATGTCCTAAAACTGATACGATTGGGGATCTGATTTTCATAATATCTTCTTTAATAATAAATGCTTTTAAAATCTAAATTTATTCATAAATTAAGTCATTATCGATAATTTGATAATCACAAATTTCGTCTTCATTAAAGAAAAGGCCAATTTCTCTTTCTGCAGATTCAGGAGCGTCTGATGCATGAATAATGTTTCTTCCGGTATCCATACCAAAGTCTCCTCTAATTGTTCCAAGATCTGCTTCTAAAGGATTGGTTGCTCCAACGATTTTTCTAATAGTGGTAATAGCTTCTTCTCCTTGAATTACCATTGCAAGGCATGGTGAAGAAGTAATATACTCAACTAAACTTGGGAAAAATGGTTTTTCAGCGTGTTCTCCATAATGAGTTTTTGCTAAATCTTCATCAATTTGAATTAATTTACATGCTACGATTTGAAGTCCTTTATCTTCAAAACGGGATAATATTTTACCCATGAGACGTCTTTGTACAGCGTCTGGTTTCATCATTACAAAACTTTTTTGAATCATTGTTTAACCCATTTAACTTTTCTTGGAACTCTTCCGAGTTTAATCATATTTTTTTCGCATTTGCTGCTACAAAAGAAATAAATTGAACCGTCTCTTTTAACGTACATTTTTCCTGTACCTTCTTCTATTTCTTTATTACAGAATGAACAAGTTCTCATGCTTTTACACCTTCTTAAGGAGTTCTAATTTCTTTAGCTTCTCTAATAGTATCAAGTAACATTAAAATGTCGCCTTTTCTTACAGGACCCATAATGTTTCTTGTTAAAATTCTTCCTTTGTCTCTACCATCGAGGATTCTGCATTTGATTTGCATAACCTCACCAGTCATACCAGTTCTTTTTAAAACTTCAATGACTTCAGCAGGAGTTCCTTCTTCCATTTAAATCACCGTAAAAATCCTTAAAAGAATTTATCTATTCTTTTAATTCAGCAACTTTTTCTACGATTTCAGTTACAGCAGCTTCAGCGTCACCAGCATCAACAATACATGCGGAAGCAGTACCAACAGTTAAACCAGCAGCGATACCCACTTGTTCTTTGGTTGGTAAGTAAACATAAGGAATTTCCTTTTCATCAGCTAATACAGGAATGTGTGCAACGATTTCAGCAGGATCAACATCTTCTGCGATAACAACTAATGCTGCATCTCCTTTAGTACCTTTTGCTACTTTACCAGTAGATTGTGCGGTTTCTAATGCTTCTTCAGCTTGTTTAGCTAATTCTTCAGGTGTGTCAAATTTTACATAAATGTTTGCCATAATATATACCTCCTTTTTCATCTGGCATTGCCATCCATCGGCAGATATTATAATCCATTTTGAATCATAATATTATTTAATTACTGCTTTAAACCACTCAAATTATTTTATAGAGTAATCTAATAGCATTTAATAATACTAATTCTTGAATAATTCATATATCACTAAATATAATCCCGTAAGAAAAAATAGGGGGATTAGACTTTCAATACAAATACTTCTGAATTTCAATAATTTTTAGCAAAACTAAAAATAAAAATTTAGTAATTAATGAAATAATTCTAGAGAACTAGACAATAATAAATTGGTTAGTATAGTATATAAATGTTTGTAAAAATAGCTTAAAATAAGTCGATTTTTGCGTTAAAAAAAATAATACAAAAAAATAAAAAAAATGTAAAAGCGATAGTAAAAAATTACTATCTAGAAAATGATCATCAACAAATCTATTTGATTGCTAATTTTACATCTTCAGCTTTTACGGTTTTCCTACCTGCGTGGCGTGCAAATCCTACTGCTTTTTGTGCGATTTCGTTACCGTAGTCTTCGATTGCTTCGGTTAAAGCGATTTTTGCGTCATCACTTACTCTTTGTGCACCAGCATTTTTGAGGACTCTGCCTACAGGAGCAATTGGTAATTCACTCATTTATTACACCTCACATTTAACTTGGTTAATAATAGTTTTAATTTGCTTATATATAAATCTATTGGTGTTACATCGGTGATTTTAAAAAATTTCAACAAATCTTACCATGATATTTTAACATAAATAGTGACATGAATATATTGGGAAATGTTTTTCATATATTGGCTTAATTAAAAAAAGTATAAATTTTGTTCGAATATAACAGAATTAAAAGAAAAAATTAAAATTAAAAGAGATTTAAAGCAATATTTATTTATTCATCAAAATCTCTCTTAAAGTGTCTATATCAGCATCAACCTGTGTAGGCTGTGTACATGCATCAATAGCAGTGTTAGGATCTTTAAGCAAGTGACCTGTAACTACACAAGTTATTGTTTCACCCTTGTCAACTACTCCTTGGTCTACAAGTTTTTTAAGACCTGCAATGGAAGCCGCTGAAGCCGGTTCAACACCAATACCCTCAGTTCTTGCGAGTAATTTTTGTGCATCAAGGATTTCCTCATCAGTTACAGTTTCTGAATAACCATTTGAATCATAAATAGCGTTTAAAGCTTTAATGTCACTGACTGGAGCACCAATACGTATTGCAGTTGCAATGGTTTCTGGATTCTCTACAGGTACAACACGCCTGTCTCCTTTCTTAAATGCATTTGTAACAGGACATGCACCTTCCGCCTGAATACCAGTCATCATCGGCAAATCTTTGATGAATCCTGCATCATAGAATTCACTGATTCCCTTCCAGATAGCTGAAATGTTACCTGCATTACCTACAGGCAAAATGACTCTATCGGGAGCCTGCCAACCTAAATCACGGACGATTTCATAACCTATAGTTTTTTGCCCTTCCAGTCTGTAAGGGTTGATTGAATTTAATAAGTAAAGATGTTTTTCTAATGCAAGAGCGGTCATTGCTTCAAGAGCCTCATCAAAGTTACCGTTGATGGACATTACCTCAGCGCCGTGGAACATTGCCTGTGCCAATTTACCTAATGCAACCTTTCCTGAAGGCAGGAATACAATACATCTCAATCCCGCACGGGCAGCATAAGCTGAAAGTGATGCGGAAGTGTTACCGGTTGAAGCGCAACCTACAGTATGAACTCCCAATTCCATTGCTTTTGTCATACCCACGGTCATTCCCCTATCCTTGAAACTTCCGGTAGGGTTTGATCCTTCAACTTTAACATACAGGTTGACTCCAAGCTCTTCACCTAACTTGTCACATTTGCAGAATGGGGTTCCTCCTTCATCAAGGGAAACAATTTTTGTCTCATCTACAGGAATGCACTCTTTAAATTTCCATAAGTTATCTCTTCTACCATCAAAAATGTCTTTTGAAACATCTATCTCATTGACGAGCTCAAGCACTGATCCACACTTTTCACAGGTGTAGATTACTTCATCATCATCATATTCTTCTCCACAAGAAACACATCTTATCATAAAAAATCACTATCTATATCTTTTTAATTAGTTTTATATAAAATTTAATATAAATTCGGCAATATGAATTGTCAAATAAACTTCAACAAAACCTGCAATTGCCATCAATATTGAAGCAATAACAAGCAGAATTATTGCCTGTTTTAATTTATCGGCACTTTCATCAAAGGAATTTGACAATAGCTCCTTAACAGAACCATCGTCTTGGCCATGCAATGTCTTGAGGAACTTGAACAAAAAGTTAAATAAGACAAAGCCTGATGCGCAGGCCAGGATGCATGATGAAAACTCAAAAATTCCATGGGGAATTATCAAAAGCGCAGTCACCAGCAAATTATCGGTTGTGGCCACATAGTAACCTGCAAAAAATCCATTAAACCCAAGAAGAACTCCTGAAACGAAACAGGTTACTCCAAATATGAACATTGCAAGTACAATCCGGATATTATTTAAGAATATGCTCTGGAAAGTCAATTTGATAGTGCCCTGCTGGACTTTCTGGGTCAAATCATCGACAACGGGATTGAAATAGCTATACAGATAAGGCTCTAAAAAATATCCCAATACCATAGAAATGAATAAAATAGCCATTGCTGCATAAATTGCCAATTTATTTTCACGAAATGCCGATTTAACTTCGTCAACGATCATATCAATGTTTTGGCAATTTCTCTTGCTTCAACCTGCTTTTCGTGCAAATCATCCATGAACTCTTCCATCAGCTCGGCGGTTCTGACCTTACATTCGCCGCATCTCAATGTTCCGTTCAGACACTCCTGCCTGATTTTTTCAAGCTCTGAATCATCATCGATGAAGTGATATAAAAGCATTTCATATATTACGCACTTGTCTACTTCACCGCCCAGTTCCTCTTGCTCTTTTAGGGTTTCCCGTCCACCGGTTTTAGCAGATTTGACCTTTTTGACAGCGGTTTTGGTATCATCGTTGAGATAGATTGCGGTAGCCGGCTTTGAACTGCTCATCTTGTCACCGGTCAGGCCTGTCAGGAACCTGTGATATGTTGAAGCGGGTGATATGAATCCCTCTTCCTCATTGAGCTTATGTGCAATATCTCTTGTTAGCCTGATGTGAGGGTCCTGGTCTATTCCTACAGGAACAACAACCTTTTTCGGACCTCCAAACTCTTCAATCTGAGGAAGCAGTATGTCTGCAACCTGGAATAATGGTGCCTGAACGTGAGCAATATTTGTAGAGTTTTCAAAACCGTAAATTGCCCTTAACTGACTGAAGTTTGTTTTGATTGAAGCCTTGAATGCCAAATTCTTCAGCAGGTTATTTTGTGACTGCAGATAAACGTTTACATCGTCCTTTTCAAGGTCAAGGCCCAAAGCAATCCAGTTAGTCAGATATTCGTTTACCGCAATTTCACGACCCCTATCAAAGCTCATGTCACGTGCGGCATATGCCTCAAGGTCTGCAATCGGCAGGGACAGCATTGCCCCCATGTCCTGATACCATTTTATTTGGTCAACGACCATCTTATGACCAATATGCATTTGTCCACTTGGCATCATACCTGTTACAACTGCAAAATCCTTGTTTTGATTGATTAAATTATTAATTTCATTGAATTCCCTGTGTCCGAAGATTACCCCCCTTTTCATCAGTCTTTGAGGGTTTTTAACGTCTCCAATCATGTCTGAAATCTTACCTATTCCGAACTTGTTAACTAACTTGTCATAATCCAGGCTGAATGATGCCCATGGATCGATTAAATCTGCCATATTATCACCACTATTAATGTTAAATTAGATTTACGATTAAAAATTATTATAGTAAATATAAAAGCATATTAAAATATAAATGATTTCTTTAATTAAACTTATGGTCTTGTCCATTCAATATTATAGTATGTTATGTCAAAATCCTCATCCACTATTGCCAAAAGAAGCTTCTTGTTAACACCATGGGAAACTCTCACATAACTTGCAAAATCAAGTGCATTGATATCATAATTTTCAAAAATGATTTTAACCAGATAATCGGAATGCCCTTGTCCTGGACCCCCTCCACGATTATACAATCTGAATTCGGTGCCATACTTAAAACCGGTTTTTATAACATATCCACGGTCTTTTAAGTCACGGTAAACTACATATTTGCCATAAAGTTCCTCTTCCTTTAAAAGGTCAATCAAATAGCCTACACTGCATTTGACATCATCCTCATAGATATTCAAACGACCCTTCTCCTGCAGATAGCATGCCTCAATCAATGAAATGTGAAGGAAATCTGATTCGATTTTGCCGAATTTGCTTTTCTCATGTAAAGCTATCGGTCTTTTGCTTCCCTCTTCAATTTTAATTGAAACAATATCATTAAGTAAATCTCCACGCATTAAAACACCGCAAAAAGAAATAAATTATATTTAATGCTTATTACTTTGAAAAAAATATTATATAAAATTTTTGTAAAAAAAGAGTTGAAAAAGTTAAACTCTAATAAAAATATTATTAGCCATTTCTGAGGAAACGTTTAACTCTTTATCATCAATCATGACGGAATAATTATTTGTCAAAGTGTTTTCAACGAATTCATATTTCAGATGCTGACCCACTTTAATGCCTTTATCGGTAATTTCATCCAACAATTCAGCGTTTCCGCGAATGAATGAAATGGTTCCTTCAGCATTGCCTGTTAACTCTGAAATTGACAACAAATTAAATTTCCTGTTCATAACTTGGTCAAAGTCCTTTTGAGAGAAGCATTCCTGACAGCTTCCGAAATCAAAATTGCATGCAGGAATCACATTTTCGTCAGGACATAAATCCGGATGATGCAGCATGGTACAGATTGCCCTTTCCGCCTCATCGGATAAGGTATGTTCCATCTCACATGCCTGATCGTGAATATTTTCCTCCTTGACCTTCAATATATCCAATAAGAATTTTTCCAAAATCCTGTGTTTTCGGGTAATCTTTTGAGCTATCTTCATTCCTTCATCAGTCAATGTAGCTCCTTTGTATGGAGTGTATGTAATGTAACCCAAATCTTCTAATTTTTTAAGCATTTGAGTTACGCTTCCAGGCGCAATGCCCAAATCCTTTGATAGTTGTGTTGTGGAAACCTGTTCCCCATTGCTTCCATTACGGTAGAGAACTTCTAAATATTCCTCAATGTTTTCACTTATTTTAGCTTCAGCCATGAAAAGTCACCTACATTTATATTAATTAATATTCTGTAAGTAACAGTATAAAAAAGTTTTGGTAAACCTAAATAAAAATGAAAATTTTGTAAAAAAAATAAAGATTGATTAAAAAAAATAAAAAGAAAATAAATAATTAGAATGGCAAACTTGCATATTTACTGTGCAAAGTAAATGATTTAGTATTCCAATTATTTATTACTCCAAATGAGTTTCTAGAACTGGTAGGATCTACACAAGTCCAAACACCATCAACCAATACCTGAACCCATACATGACCATAAGTGCTTCCACTACTGGTGAAATAACAGGTTCCATGGACATATCTTGCAGCAATACCTGCTGTCCTGTACATAGCAACCAATAAGTGAGACTGGTCCACACAGTTTCCGGTCTTATAGGACAATGTGCTTGCAGCACCGTATCTGGTATCGGAATAGAAACTGTATGAAATTTTATCCCTCACATAATTAAATATTGCCACTGCCTTATCCTTGACAGTTGTTAAACCACTTATTACTGAATTAACAGTGCTTTTGATTGCGGAATTAGTAATTGGACAGTTTGTAGTAGCCTTTAGATATGCACTTACATCAGATAATGTATTTTTCTCATTCAAACCAGATCCAGTTATTGAGACTGTACCTGTACCTGTGCTTGTACTGGTACTGGTGGTTCCATAGACAACCATTGAGTAATTCGGCAACTGATTGTTATTACCATAAAATGTCAGTATACGTGAAAATGTATCAACAACTTCATAGTAGATAATGTCTCCCAGTGAAGATGAGGAATAATTCGGAGCCTGATTATTCTTGACGATATAATTTGCCAAGTTTTTGGCTACCACCAAATAATCCGCCTTATACAATTCATCGTTAAGAGTGTCACCAAAAGGAGATTCCGGATCTACAATGCCTCTAATGATAGCAATATCATTATTATTAGAATTACCAAGTTGGTAAATTGCCTGTGACATCAGATATAAGAATTCCGGAGTGGTGAAAGTCTGTCCACCAGCACTGACACTGCTTGGCACCTTCTTATTGGTTTCATAATATGATTTCACTGTACTTGCACCGGCAATAATATCCTTGATAGATATTGTATTGGCCGAAGAAGTTGCAGTTGCTGTTGTAGCAGTTGAATTAGCTGTTGCAGTTGCTGTTGGAGTAGCTGTAGCAGCGGTTGTATCAACAGCAGCGGATGCAGTATTTATAACCGGTCCGGAAGAAGCCAAATATCCTGTCAGTGATTTAAAATTGACAAAATTAGTGACTCCCCATCTGAATATGATTACACCAGATGCGCCACCGTTAATTGCTGATTGTGAATCTGTTTTGATTGCAGAAGAGGACAATTTAGCAGTATTCTCATCAGAAACATAACCCTGCAAACCGCTCCATATCTTTGCACCTTTGGAATTATCCACAAACCACTTGGTAGTGGATTTAATCCATGCAGTTCCAGAGTTATAATTGCCCTTGTAAATCATAGGAATAATTACATCCATATATTGAGAGAGTGTAGCCATATCCTGACCATAATAATACTTGTTATCTGTTGTTTCAGGCATTACTGCACAGGACAGGATTAAATTTGAATTTACACTACGTACTGCCTGAGTGATCTGTTTTACAAATTCGTTGATTGCTGCAGTACCTTTTGAAGTCTGATATGCATTTCCAGGATATCTCAGATAATCTATATGGACACCTGCAACACCTTTGACATTTGCATACTTCTTGGCTTCCGCTATTTTCTGATTGAAAAATGCCTGATTATAAGAGCCGCTTTTAACCGGATTAATCCAACTTCCATCATAAAATGCCTGCATCCAGATATGAACCCTAATTCCTAATTTATTTGCACTGGCAATCCAAGATTCCACTGCAGACTGACCATGAGCAGTTAAAGCATAGAAATTCAGGAACAAATCAGTAGTTCCCTGAGAGGCCAATGTGTTTAAATTAACACTTTTCATGTCAGATCCGAAAACCCAGTATCCATATCCATTTGAAGACACATCTCTTTTGGCAACTTCAATTTTTGAGGATCCTGATGACGGAGCGTTATCGTTATCCCCACTAGCATCATAATTAAATGAAACGGTATAATTTCCAGGATTTAAACTGACAGTGAATGTTGCATAACCGCTTGAAGAGGTTTTAGCTGTATAAGTTTTTGAATTTACAGTTAATTTAACAGTTTTACTAGCCAATGCCTGATTGTTTGAATTTTTCAATAAAACTTTAAAGGAATTTGAACCCTGATAGAAAGAAGTTCCACTTTTCCATGTCACAGTTGTAGGAGTTCTTTCTTTAACAGTTATTGTTTTAGAGACTGTTTTTGAGTTTACTTTTGACTCGGCCTTATTCTTATATGTTATAACATACTTTCCAATAGGCAATTTAATAGTCAATGAAGCAATTCCATTAGTGTTTGTGGTTTTAGTGTATGATTTACCGTCCACTGTGAAAGTGACAGTTCTTTTTGCTAAAGGAACCTTGCCTGCAGTCAAAGCAACTTTAAATGGAGTGTTTGCCCCATGACCAAAGGTGGTTGTGCTTTTTACTGTGAAAGTAGGATTTTTAGTGGTTATAACGTATAGTTTGTTGCTTGCACTTGATTTTTTATATAAGCTATTACCTGCAAAGCTGTATTTGACAGTGTATGCTCCAGCTTTTAAAGAAGGCAATTTAAGTGTAGCAACACCTTTAGCATTTGTTTTTCTATTGTATGTTTTTCCATTTACTTTGAACTTAATAATCTTTCCTTTTCCAGGAGCATAGCCAAAAGCGTTAAGAAGCTTGACTTTTATCCTTTTTGTATCCTTCTTAAGGAAAGTGTACATGTTTGTAGTTAATGAAGTTTTTACAGATTTAACGACTTTAACCTTATTTGTTTTGGTTAAACCATCTTTATTATAAGAAATTATTTTATATGTACCTTTCTTAAGGGTTTTTAAGGATAAAGTAGCTACACCTTTACTGTTTGTTTTTACCTTGTATGTTTTTCCATTAATCTTAAACTTGATGGTTTTTTTAGCCAACACCTTTCCATTACTTTTATAGAATTTTGCACTGAATTTCTTACCGTCAGTATAGACCTTAGAGATATCCTTTGCAGTAATGGTGGACAATATTTTGAAATTTCTAGTTAGGCTATAACCTGTTGCAGGATTAACCGCAATTACCTTGTAGGTTCCAGGTTTAAGATTTATCGCTAAAGAAGCCACCCCATTCGCATTTGTTTTGACAGTGTGTAAAACACCATTTACAGTAATCTGAACATCAGTATGAGCTAACGGATTACCATAGGCATCTAAGAATGTTGCGCTGTATTGAGTGCTTCCCTTGTAATATTTAGTAATGTCTTTTGCAGTGATTGTCTTAGACACATCTATTGTTGAAGAAACGTTGCTTTCATTTCCCGCATCGGAGGAAACTACAGCAACCCCACTATCACTACTTAAAAGATCATTATCATCTGAGTTAGTTGATAAAATATTTGAATTGTCAGATTCTAAAACTTCTTCACTTGATAGAGAAACTTTAGATGAATCATTATCAACGTTTGAATCACTTGATACAGAAAGATCTGATGAATCAGCAGTATTCTCCAGTGGGACTGATACATCTGACGTGTCATCTACTAAGTTAGTAGCATACGAATCTGTAACATTAACTTCACTTGCTGAAATAGTGCCGACTGCAAAAACAGCAATGAGCAATATCAACAAAGCGAGCAATATTTTATTGTTCAAATTAATTTACCTCCATAACAAAATTTTTAAACATAATGGGAGAAATCCCATGTAACTAATATTTATTACAAATATCTTATATAAACCTTTTTATTTACTAAATCCGATTAAATGAATTTAATTTTTAAAAATAAAGCTAAAACTTTATGAAAATTAACTATAAAGTAAAATTATCATTGAATTTAATTATAAAAGGATTAAATGATATGAAATAATATTTAAAGTTACTTAACTTTACTAAACTAAAAATCATTATTCTAATAGTTATAATATAAAATAGGGCATGTTAAAAAGTTATTTAATTTAAAATCATTGAATAAAGTATGATTAGAATAAAAAACAATGCATTTAATAAAGAATTTTGAAAAATAAGCATGAAAAATAAAAAAAAGTAGAAAAATGTAAAATTTTTAAATTTTACATCATTGGAGGCATTCCGCCCATTCCACCCATGCCGCCCATACCAGGCATTGGAGGCATGCCGCTGTCATCGTTTCCGGTCTCATCAGGTCCGGTGGAATTGAGTGCATTTCTTGCTGCAATCATGTCATCAATACGCAATATCATTTCTGCAGCTTCGCCAGCTGATTGAAGAGCTTGTATTTTTACCCTTAAAGGTTCAATTACACCTGCATCCTTCATGTCAACCACTTTGCCTTCAAATACATTGATTCCGATGAACGGGTTGTCTTCGTGAGCAGCCTTTAAATCAGCAATCAGGTTAATGGTGTCCAAACCTGCATTTTCAATTAAGGTTCTTGGAATAACTTCCAGTGCTTCGGCATACTTCAAGATAGCCAATTGTTCTCTTCCGCTTACGGATTCACCATATTCCCTTAACTGTTTTACCAAATCGATTTCACAAGCTCCTCCACCAATGAGAACTTTACCTTCTTCAATGGTTGCTCCAACCACTCCTAAGGCATCGTCAAGAGCCCTTGCGATTTGTTCGGTAACATAACGGGTACTTCCCCTCAATACAATTGAGGAAGCCTTCGGATTGTCACATTCTTCGATTAAGGTTAATTCGTGATCAAATATTTTATCAAGATATACGTGACCTGCATGACCTAATTTATCTTCGGATAAATCTTCAATGTCAGTTACAAGTTTAGCGCCTGTAGCCTTTTCGATTCTTTCCATGTCAGATTTTTTAACACGTTTGAAAGCCATGATTCCTGCCTTTTTAAGGTAGTGTTCTGCCATGTCGTCAATACCTTTCTGACAGAATAGGACGTTGACTCCGGAGTCGATTACCTTGTTGACTAACTCTTTGATCATGTTTTCTTCCTGTTTGAGGAATGCTTCGAATTGGTCAGGACTAGTTATGTCAATTTTTGAATCAGTATTAACATCTTTTAATTCAATAGGATATTTCATGATGGCAATTTTTGCATCTTTAATATCTTTAGGCATGTTTTTGGATACTGGAGCTTTATCGATGATGATTCCTTCAGCTAAAAATGAATCCTCTACAGAATCTCCTGAAACCCTTTGTATGTTAATATTGTCAATGTCGGATTTTCCGTCTTCTTTGATTCTTAATGCAGCTTTCACAACTAAATCGGCCAAGTGTTCTTTTGCATAGTCTGAACCTTTACCGCTCATTGCAGTGATAGCCACTTTTTTAAGAGTTTCTTCATCATCCGCATCAATTGCGATTTCCTTTAATAACTCAACTGCTTTTTTAGTTGCATTTCTGTATCCTTTAACAACAACGGATGTTGCAATTCCATCTTCCAATAGCTCTTCAGCTTTAGATAATAATTCACCAGCAACAACAACGACAGAAGTGGTTCCGTCTCCAACAATTTCTTCTTGTTTTTTTGCTGTTTCCACAAGCATTCTAGCTGCAGGCTGGTTGATTTCCATTTCTCTCATGATGGTTGCACCATCGTTGGTGACAGTCACATCACCTAATGAATTGGTTAACATTTTGTCCATTCCTTTAGGACCGAGAGTGGTTCTTACGATGCCTGCCAATACTTTAGCGGCAGTGATATTCATTCTTAAAGCATCTCTTTTTGAATATCTTTCGGTTCCTTCAGGAAGGATAAATATTGGTTGATTTGCCATTTAATAATCACCTTAAATTTTTTTTAAATAAAATATAAAACTAAGTTTTTATACATTAATAAATAGGTAAGAGGTAATATAAAAACATTGCCCATTAAAGTAACTTTAGGTGTGTTAATGTACGAAAAAATCATAAAAGAAATTAAATCTAACTTAGGTGAAAACAAGGATTTGAACAGGCAATACTTGTCCGACCAGATAGAAGTCTATAAGGACCATCCATACAACAAGGAAATAATCAAGGAAATCTCCCGCCTGATGTGGGACTGCCTGAGCGATGATGAAAAGCAGGAGTTCATTGAAATGTCGGAAAAGGAAAATCCGATACTTGACATTCTAAATGATATCTATTTTGATATTGAAAACGGCAACTATGAAACACCTCTAAAAAAGCTTGATGAGTTTATGAAAACATTTCCTGCAATGTTTGAAGACGATAAGGTAAGCGAGTACCATTACTTTACCAATCCTCTGGAAGAGCTGATCTTTAGAAAATATATCGGACTGAAAAAGGAACTGAGATACATTCCGGACAATCAGCCCCTGCTTGACTTGTATTACGTTTATGGATTTCTGCTTCTTGAGTCCAAGCAGTATGACAAGGCTGAAGAATACCTGAAAAAGGCCATTAAAATCAATCCGGTCTCATCAAGAATAATTCTGGAACTGACTGAAATATACAAGGTCCACACATACACATTCAATGAATACGTCCTGCACACATCCGATGCACTGAAATACGCCTATTATCCGCAGGACATTGCGAGATGCTACAGGAACCTGGGATATTACTATGTGGAAGAAAACGACATGAAAACTGCCCTGGCACTATACATCTACAGCATGGAGTTTGAGGCAAGCCCCCTTGCATATGCCGAAATAAAGTTCATCCAGTCAAAAAACGACAACATCGAATTGTCCATTAAAGAATGCATTGACATTATTGCAGGTAAAAACATTCAATTGGGAGCAAATCCATTCATTTTGGATGCATTGAATGAACTGATTGAAGAATATGATAAAAACAAGCTATATAATCAATTGTTGTATTTTTTAGAATTGAAATTTGATTTGGACAATGACAGACAAACACTTGAAAGAATTAATGAAACCCGAAAGAAACTGGAAAACTAAACTATTAATAATATATAATATATATTATATAACAGGTGATTTATAATGTGTTCAAGTGGAGGGCCAATGGCCGATATTGATTTGAAAAAATTGAAAACCAAAAAATACCATTGTAAAGACTGTGGAAATTCCTTTAAGGGACTTGGAAAAAAAGTAGTTTGTCCGTCCTGTCAAAGTGACAATGTAGAACTTGCAGAGTAAATTTATTTACTCTCCTTTTATTTTTTTAGTGATTAACATGAATATTGATTTTAAAGATGATGAAATACTATTTCTTGAAGGCGAAACCGGAATGGTTGGCGTCGTTAAGGTGGCATATGAAAACAAGATGCTTTTCATTGCAACACAGGACAACGAGGAGATAGTCCAATTTTTAGAATCAGATGACATTATCGCCGTATCAAACTTCAAAAAAGATAAAAGGGCCATTCGCTCACAGGCTTATCTCAGCCGTGAAGAATCCTCACCACTGGTCATTCTAAACAAGGATCATCCGTCAACAAAGCGTTTGGAAACAGTGATATCAATAGGAGATGGAGTAAACCTGAACTGCAACATCACACCGGGAACACATCCAGAACAGAACGTATTATGTTCCTGTGACAGCCTGTCAGGACTTGAGATAATAAAGACACCCACCGGCGTGAAATTAAACAGAGACTTTGAGAATTACACTATTGAAAAATTTTAGGTTGAAATATGATTTTTATTGACTCCTTTTACATGTTTTTAGGTCAACTGGTAGTTTTTATAGCTATC
Organism: Methanobrevibacter sp. UBA212; assembly: GCF_905233225.1. NCBI lineage: Archaea > Methanobacteriati > Methanobacteriota > Methanobacteria > Methanobacteriales > Methanobacteriaceae > Methanobrevibacter > Methanobrevibacter sp. UBA212. The sequence continues at coordinate 52,290 of NZ_CAJODJ010000010.1, read as the reverse complement.
CTGATTGTCATATTATTTATTGTGGTGTTGATTTTAGGATATCTGATAGCCCGTAAAAACAAGATAAAGTTCCCAAGATTCCTATTATACATTGTGGATTTATTATACTCACCTTTCAAGACAATTGCCAGCTTCTTAAAATTGGATGAGCATCTGATTGACAACATTGCAATAAAAGTTCGCGATGACCTCAACAGGGAACGATTCAGACATATTCCTGCTGAAAAGACATTGATTTTTTTACCTCATTGCCTCAGACACAGGGACTGTCCTGCAACGCTTCAAAAGGAAGGCATAAACTGCATCGAATGTGGATTATGTTCCATCGGAGCCATCAAGAAAAAATCCGAGCCAATGGGTTACAAACTATACATTGTTCCTGGATCAAGTTTCGTTAAAAAAATAGTCATGGAAAATAAGTTTCAGGCAGTTCTCGGCGTGGCCTGCCATGAGGATTTGAATCAAGTGATGATGCTTCTATCCGATTTCTGCCCGCAGGGCGTTCTGCTTGAAAAGACAGGATGTTATGAGACAAAAGTAAATGTTAAAAAAGTATTTGAAAAGATAGATTCCAAATACCCTAATCAAAATAAGCCATGAATTCATCGGATTCCGGTGTTTCACTAAACTCTTTAATGAAATCGTTTAAATCATTGATGAATTCATCTTTTCTTTTGTCCAAATCTTTAATCTCAGAATAGTCCTTTTTAACTGATATTGTCATTGCAATATCATCGGTTTCAAGAGTGATTTCAGGATACAGCGAATCTAGAAAATCATCCATGTTTATCCTCTTCCAAGTTCCTGGTGAGCTCTTGCAAGATGTCCTGCAGCCAATGCCCCTACAAGTGACAGTTCACCTGCCAGAACGGTTGAAGCCACAATTTCTGCAAATTCACGTGCATGACCTGAACCTGCAACACCAAGAATCTCCAGTCCTTCATGAGCAACTTCCAAACTGGTTCCGCCACCAACAGTGGCAACAGGCAAATCAGGCAAGTTTACTGAGAAATATAAATCGCCGTTTCTGTTTTCGGCTGTTGTTATACCAAGAGATCCTTCAGCAACATGTGCCGGGTCCTGACCGGTGGCCAAAAATATTGCCGCAACCATATTAGCATAATGGGCATTGAACGCCATGGAACCGCTTGCCGCTGAACCGATTAGATTTTTAGCAGTGTTGACCTCAACGATTGCCTCGGATGTTGTTTTCAGTTTTTTAGCTACAATGTCCTTTGGTATTAATATGTCTGCTATAACGCTTTTTCCCCTTCCTTCAACAATGTTTATAGCAGCAGGCTTTTTATCGACACAGACGTTACCGCTCAATGCAATATGGAGTGCACTGGTCTCTTCAGCCAATTTATCTAAGATTTTTTCAGAAGCTATTGTCACCATGTTCATCCCCATGCTGTCTCCGGTTGAGAAGACAAATCTCGGATACACATAGCTTCCGACGATTAAGATAGGATCTATTTTAATCAGTTTACCATGAGAAGTTGTACTTTCGGCAATCTGCTTTAACTCATCGAAATTATCAATAAACCATTGTTTGATTTTCAAAGCATCACCAACACCATCACATTTGATTGCTGGTGCACGGGTCATGATATCTGAGACAACCCTCGGATTTACACCACCGGATGCAGTGATTGTTGATGCTCCTCTGTTGATTGATGCAACTAATGCTCCTTCAGATGTTGCGAGTGGAACAAAGACTTCCCTTTGACAATATTCCCCATTGATTTTCATTGGCCCTGCAATTCCCATAGGCAACTGCAATACGCCGATTGAATTTTCAATGTTACGGGCAGATGCCCTTTCCATGTCCAAAGTATAGTTTGCAATATTGGATAATTCCAAATCATACTTCTGTTCGAGAAATTCCCTTCTAATGTCGGTTGCTTCCTTTGCTGAAACCTCTTTATCAACCTGATAAAGCTTCATTTCTCCGCTTAATAATTTATCAATAATTTCCTGATTTGACATCTACATTACCTTTTTAAGTAAATCTACAATTTCAGATGGTTTTTTAGCTACTTCAACACCAGCCTCATTTAGGGCTTGGGTTTTGCTTGCAACTGTACCTGATGATCCTTGAATGATTGCTCCGGCATGTCCCATTCTTTTGCCCGGAGGTGCTGTTCTTCCTGCAATATATGATACGACCGGTTTTGACATTTCTTCAGCAATATATTTGCCGGCCCTTTCCTCTGCATTTCCTCCAATTTCACCAATCAAAACAACAGCATCGGTTTGCTCATCCCTTTCAAATCTTTCCAGGATATCAACATAGTTGCTTCCGGTTACAGGGTCTCCTCCAATACCTACAGCGGTGCTCTGGCCGATTCCTGCATTGGTAAGCTCGCTTGCAATTTCATATGTTAATGTACCGCTTCTTGAAATTACGCCCACGTTACCTTCCTTGAAGATGTGGGTCGGCATAATTCCCAATTTTCCGATGCCCGGAGAAATGATTCCAGGAGTGTTCGGTCCGATAACGGTTGTGTCCATCTCCTTTGCATATGCCATGATTTTCATACTGTCATGAACTGGAATATGTTCTGAAATGATAACAACCAAATCCAAGTGTCTGATTGCTTCAAAAGCAGCATCTTTTGCAAATCTTGCAGGAACAAAAATGATTGAAGCATTAACATCGACTTCCTCTGTCGCTTCTTCCATGGAGTTAAAAATAGGAACTCCCATAAAGTCCTGACCTCCTTTTCCAGGAGTCAAACCAGCCACAATATTAGTATCGTATTTTAACATTTGTTCAGTGTGGAAAGAACCTTGCTTACCGGTTATTCCCTGAACTAAACATTTTGTATCTTTGTTTAATAAAATCATAATTAAATCTCCTATCTCAATATTCTTGTTTTATTTTCAAATGGAACAGCTAAATCTATTACATTTCCATTCATCAATGCAGTAGCTGAAAATATTACACTACCAGGCAATACATTACAAGTTGTTCCTCTTTCAACTAAATAAACGTTCTTATTTCCAAGTGCAGCTCCAATCATGGCTCCTGCAATAACTCCAACAGATTCTATATTCTCAACAGTTGCTACAACAACAGGATCATCGGTTTCCGGTGAGACATAACCTACACCGGGAATCTTTCTTGTCTTTGGCTCGATATAATCTGATACATCAGTGCAGTTTTTCATGCCTTTTGCCGCTTCAATTGCTGAGTTTGCAACATCCGCAACGAATGGCTCACCACCATAAGTGTCAAAACCCAAGATAATGGCATCAGGATAGAAATCCTTTCTTATGCTTGCTTCAGCATAGGATATTCCTTCTCCCGCATCATCCGGATTATCAGATATTCCAGACAAATCACCAAGATTTTCTGCACTCATCTTTAAAACATTGACCAGACCTTCATTGACCACTTCAAGCAAATCATCCTCAACAAATGCGGTGACAACGACATCATCACCGGTGACATTTGTTAATTCAGCGTTTCTTGCACCTAAGTCTATCACACTCTGAAGGTTCTTTTCTATAGTTTCTACTAGCTTAGAACTGCAGGATACATCATTTTTTGATATATCTGCACCTATAGCTGTAACTTTCAAATTAACACCTTGTATAATTAATTTAACAAATAAATAAAATTTTGAAATTTTATTGGTATATATTATGTTTTTTAATTTATATAAAGTTTTTAAGAAAACTTATTTAATAATAATAAATATAGTATAATGTAATGTATTCACAAACAAAAATTGCAATTCCCATTTTTCAAGAAAAATACGAGGATGTCATTGAAGTTGCAAACGATTGCATCGATAAGGGCGCTGACGTATTGGAATTCAGGATAGATGCACTTGAAAATCCTGAAATTAACAAAATCAGAGAGACAATCAAAAAAATTGATTTTCCGATGATCGCCACCAACAGAATCAACACAGAAGGCGGTTCCTTTAAGGGAAGCGAAGAGGAAAGGTTCAATATTCTCTATGAATGCTGCGACCTTGTTGATTATGTGGACATTGAGCTTCAAAGCAGCGACGAATACATAAATAAAATTCATGATACAGGTGTCAAAACCATCGTTTCCTATCATGACTTTGAAAAGACTCCCGATTTAAATGAGATAATGTACATTGTCGATAAAGAGCATGAAATGGGAGACATCGCCAAGGTTGCCTTCATGCCACAGGATTTGGAGGATACCTTAACAATACTTGCAGTTCTTTCCCATTGCGAAGACACAATCGCCATTTCAATGGGGGATCTGGGAAGCTATACCCGAGTCATGGCTTCCAAATTTGACTCACCAATCACTTTTGCTGCCGGAAGGGATGCAACCGCTCCCGGCCAAATAGACATTGAAACAATGAAAGCTCTTCTAAATATGGATTTAAACATTATGGATGAGTGATTTAAATGGCTAAAAAGATAATTTTAGCTTTAATAATACTGATTTTAATCATATTTTTAGGAATCCTATTTCTAGGCAATAATACAGTTGATGTTTATAACGACGGGGAAAACGTGACTGTCGAAACCACCACCTTTTCAGACATCGACAAGCACAGGCTTAACAAGGAGATTTGCAACTACACTTTAGATGTCATGAACAATACAAATACAAGCATATCCACTTATAGGCATGGAATCGAGGATATATGCAGACAGTATGGTCTTGAAAATGTTAAAATAAATATAGAATCAAGCATTGGCCCCAATCAGATTCCGATTATAGTTACTGTCGACGGAACATCCATGCTTCCAACGCTGCAGGATGGGCAAACCGTTCTTTTAAACAAGACCCATGACATACATGTCGGGGATATCGTTGTTGCCGAATCTGATGAGTACGGCGGAATCATAAAAAGAGTTGACCAAATCAAAGGAAATGAAGTCCATCTGATAAGCGACAATAAGGGAATCTCATACGAGTACATAAATGGCGTTTTATATGAAGTCAGCGGCATAACCACCTGGGTTGACATTTCAGACATAAACGGTGTGGTTATTCAGTATTAAAAAAAGGAAAATAATGCAGAAATGCACTATTTTCCCAGGGAGATATAAAAATAAGTTTTTCAAGGAATCGGCTACACGGCATCATCCCCCTCTTCACCAGTTCTTATCCTTATCACATTCTCAACAGGCTGGATGAATATCTTTCCATCCCCAATGTTTCCTGTATGAGCTCCTTTCTTGATTGCATCAACTAATAAGTCAAGGCCTTCATCTTTTACAACAATTTCTATGCGTGTTTTCGGAATCAAATCTACACAATAGCTTGATCCCCTGTAAGACTGTCTGATTCCCTGTTGGCTTCCTCTTCCTTTTACTTCAGTGACTGTCATTCCTTCACAGCCCGCTTCCACCAAGGCCCTTTTGACGTCATCAAATTTTTCCTGTCTTATAATTGCAACAATACGTTTCATTTACATTCCTCCTATGAATTAAAGTTATAAGCAGATTCTTTGTGAAGATGGGTATCCAGTCCACCAATTTCTTCGCTCTCTTCTACTCTTATACCATTCATTGATTTATCTATTATCTTAGCCAATATATAGCTTACTACAAATGAATAGGCCATTGTTGCGATAACGCTTATTATCTGTATTACAACCTGATTGGCATTTCCTGCAATCAATCCTGCAACTCCTCCAACTGATGGAACTGCAAAGATTCCTGTTGCGATTGCTCCCCATACACCGGACATTCCGTGAATGCCCCATGCATCCAATGCGTCATCGTATCCGAGTTTAGGTTTTAAGTAATTGATTGAATAGTATGACACAATAGGAGCCACAGCACCAATGACCAATGCTCCGAAAACATCCACAAAACCTGCTGCAGGGGTGATTCCTACCAAACCTGCCACAGCACCGGATATTGCACCTAACATTGTTGGTTTTCCAATTTTTGTTACATCAATTATTGTCCAGACAATGAGACCTGTAGCTGCAGCGACATTTGATACGATTATAGCGTTTGCTGCAAGACCGTCAGCCGCAAGGCCTGATCCTCCATTGAATCCCATCCAACCAAACCAGAGCAGTGCAGCACCAAGTACCGCATATCCTAAATTATGTGGAATCAATGAGGTGTTTTTCCTTTTACCTAAAACCAATGCCACGGCAAGAGCGGAAATACCTGAATTAATGTGGACTACCGCACCTCCTGCAAAATCAAGTGCGCCCATCTGCATCAGCCATCCTCCGCCCCATACCCAGTGGGCAATAGGGACGTAGACAAGACATGCCCAAATCGGAACAAATATTACCCATGCTTTTGTCTTCATTCTTCCAACCAAAGCACCGGACATGATTGCAACAGTAATTCCTAAGAATGCACATTGAAACATTACAAACAGTAATGTCGGAATAGTTCCATTTAAGTCATCCAATCCAATTCCCTGCAAGAAGAAATTGGTTGGTGAACCGATTAATCCATTAATATCACTTCCAAATGCAAACTGATAACCGAATGCTACCCAAAGCACACTGATTATTGCAAATGCAATGAAAGTTAAAAACATTGTATTTAAAACATTTTTTCTTTTGCTTAATCCTCCGTAAAAAAATGCTACTGCAGGAATGCTCATCAGAAGCACCAGTAAGGTACAAATAAGAACCCATGCAGTGTCACCAGCACTAAACATATCCATAATATCTTAACTCTATCTATTTTTATTAGTCGGAAATATACTGTCGGAAGTATACTTCCGATATAGTAATTTATCACTAATCCTATATAAACATTTTGCAAAATTGAGAAAAAAACTTTAAATGTAGTTTAATTTTACCAAACAATTAAATAATAGCTTTTAAAAAAAATAATAATAGCATAGATTAATAAAGTGTTATTATGAGAGGTTCAATTAAAGCAAATTTAATAGTATTTTTAATAATTGCCGTAATTGCGTTTTGTATCAGCTCAGCATTCGCAACACTGACAATACATGAAGATAATGAATCGTACAAATTAAAATCACTTGAAGACGATTCATTTGAACCAGAAGAGATTGAATATGTGCCGACATACATTCCAAAAAATGATACAAACACAACAAATAAAACTACAACTAATGACACTAAGACTAATGTAACCGATTATGTAGAAACTATAATAGACAATCTGACGGATGACAATTACACAATGATAGAAAAATACATTGAGGACTGATAAAATGAGTGAAAAAAAGAAATTTATCAGAGATAGCGTCTATGGAGATATTAGCTTAAACAGTTTTGAAGTGAAAATAATGGACATGCCCCAATTTCAACGTTTAAGACGCATTAAGCAGTTGGGACTGATAAGTTTAATTTATCCCGGTGCAACACACACAAGGTTTGAACATTGTGTCGGAACCATGAATCTGGGATCAAAACTTTCCGAAGAATTGGGATTGAATAAAGACGAAATAGAACTGATTAGAGCATCCGGACTCCTGCATGATATCGGCCACGGCCCATTTTCACACGTTTCAGAAGGAGTGCTATCCGTTCCTCATGAGGAATTGTCAAAATATGTAATCACCAAAACATCAATGAGAGACCTTCTGGAAGAAAAATTTGATGTTAATGAAATCGTTGACATCATCAACGGAAAAGGCACACTAGGACCAATCGTTTCAGGAGAGCTTGATGTTGACAGAATGGATTATCTTTTAAGAGATTCACACAATACCGGCGTTTCCTATGGAAAAATAGATTATGAAAGACTGATTTCAAATCTGAGATTAGATGATGGACTTATACTTGACATCAAAGGTGTTCAGGCAGCTGAAGGAGCATTAGTATCAAGATATTTCATGTATCCGAGCGTTTATCAGCACCACACCACCAGAATCGTGAACACAATGTTTAGAAGGGCTCTGAAAAAAATAATCGATGAAGACATAATCAAGGAACGTGAAATCTACAAATACGACGATTCAGACATTATCGCAACATTCAGACAGTGCGAAAACGATTATGCAAGAGACATTATGTACAGGCTTGACAACAGGATTGTTCCAAAAAGAGTGAAGACAATCCGTTTGGACAACTTCAAATTTCCGGAAAAAATGTATAAGATAGAAGCCGATGAGCTCAGAAAAGCAGAAGCGGAAATTGCAGAAGATTATGGGCTTGACAAAGATTATGTATTCATAAACATTGCAGAATATCCTCGCTTTGATGAGATGAAGACCCAGGTGAGCGTTGATGGAAAACTGTTCCCATTGACTGAAATATCAAACATCATCTCAGCATTAAGCAAAGCAAGATTCAACATTCCAGACATCAGCGTTTATGTTCCGGAAGAGGAAAAATCAAAATTTGACAAATTAAAACTCGAAAATTACATTGACTTACCAGAGATTGACCGTGAAAAATTCCACGGAATACATTATGACCAGATTAAACTGTTTTAGGAGAATAATATGATAGTAGTTGGAATAACAGGAGCAAGCGGAGTCATATATGGAATAAGACTTCTTGAAGCGTTGAAAGAATTGAATATTGAAAACAGTTTGGTCATAAGCGATGCAGCCAAGATTGTCATTGAATCGGAAACGGATTACAGCGTTGAGGATGTCATCAACAAAGCTGACATATATTACGATTTCAATGACCTGACCGCTTCCATAAATAGCGGATCATTTAAAGCGGACGGCCTGGCAATTGTTCCATGTTCGATGAAGACATTGTCATCAATTGCCAATGGATATGGTGCAAATACAATAACAAGGGTTGCCGACGTTAGCCTTAAAGAAAGAAGACCAACTGTTATTGTTCCCCGTGAAACTCCGCTTAGAAGCATTCATTTACAGAACATGCTAACATTATCACAGGAGGGAGCCATCATTTTACCAGCGATGCCTGGTTTTTACTCAACACATGACACCGTTGATGACCAGATTAATTTCATTGTCGGAAAGATTCTTGACTCCCTGAAAATTGAAAATGATTTATTTAAAAGGTGGGAATAAATGTTAGAAGACAAGGATTTCTTTAAATCCTGTGAAGTTCCAGGACCAACCAAAGAAGCCATAAGAGCAATAATACTATATAAATCAGAAGTGAAACCAACCGACAGGGTTGTTGACTGCGGCTGCGGAACCGGAGGGATAACCTGCGAGTTCAGCCAAAGGGCAGGGGAGGTCATTTCCATTGACACCAACCCTGAAGCGATTGAAGTAACTTCAAAAAATCTTAAGAAATTCGGACTTGGAGATAATGTCACATTAATTAATGATGATGGAGCAAATGCCCTAAATGATATTGACAATATTGATATTGCCGTTGTGGGAGGCAGCGGCAGGCAATTAGAAAATATTTTAGACATTGTCCATGAAAAACTGAATTCAAAAGGTAGAATCATCATTACAGCTATTCTGGTTGACACTAAAGTTGAAGCAGTCAATAAGCTTAAGGATTTGGGATACAATCCAAAACTTATGGAAGTCAATGTTTCAAATGGAAGAATCCTCGACAGAGGAATCCTGATGATTAGCGAAAACCCGATAGCCATCATAACTGCAAAAAAACGATAAGATTGGAGATTATACAAATGAGTAAACGATTAAGTTGGAAGGTAAAATTTTCCATAGTAATGGTTTTGCTGATAATTATCATTTATGGATCAAATTACCTTGTATTAGGTGACGGAGAACATATTATTTCATATGTTTGGACACATTTAGGTTTCATTCCAGTTGATATTCTGCTAGTAGCATTCTTGCTTGATGAAATCATTGAAAAGAAGGAAAAAGAAGCCATGCTTGAAAAATTAGACATGCTTATGAGTACTTTCTTTTCAGAAGTTGGAAACGACTTGATTAGCCAGTTGAGCGCTGCAAACAAATATAAAACAAGTACCGAAAACTTAAAATCAATCAAAAATTGGAATGAAGAAGACTTTGACAATAAACTAGCTGAACTAAAAGACGCTTCACTTGATTTTCAGGCAGACATCTCTGCTGAAGAACGTGAAGAGTTCTTAGAAAACTTAAGAACATTGCTTGCAAGTAAAAGAGAATTTATTATTAACTTAATAAACAACCCTAATTTACTTGAAAAAGAGGAATTTACCGAATTGACCAATGCCATTCTTCACTTGGATGAAGAGCTTGAACACAGAAAAGATTTGGCATTAGTTACAGATACTGACTTCGGCCATTTGAATGGAGACATGAAAAGGGTATACGACAAATTAGTCTATGAATGGGTCAATTATCTAAAATACCTGTATAAGAATTACCCTTACATGATTGCATTAGTTATTCGTACCAATCCATTTGATGCTGATGCAGACGTATATGTAAAATAGTTCCGGAGAGATTTAATATGAGTAACGATATTGAAAATGGTGAAAGTATTAAATCTTGCATTATTTTATGTGGAGGTAAGAGTAGCAGAATGGGTCAGGACAAAGGTTCCATGATTATTCGGGACAAACCTATGATCAAACATATTCTTGCTACTTTAAACCACCAGATTAATGAAGCAATAATTGTTTTAAATGACACAAAAAGGATTGAGAGATACAGCGAATTTATCAATCCAAAAGACTACACATACACAATTACTTTTGTAGAAGATAAGATTAAAAACAAAGGCCCCATGCCCGGAATCATGACCGGACTATATGAAATCAAAGGTGAATATGCCCTTATTCTGCCTTGCGACAGTCCTTATGTTTCCAAAAATTATATAAATACTATTTTTGAAGAGATTGATGAAGACTATCAGGCCATTGTGCCATATCACGATGATGAAAACAAATTGAAAACATCCGAACCACTTCATTCAATATACCATAAAAGCATTATTCCCGAAATCGAAAATCTGATATCAAATGATGTTCTGCATATCAAGGGACTGATAGAAAAAATAGATGCAAAATTTGTCCTGATTGATAATAAAAAAATAGAAAAAAAAGAATTTAGAAATCTTAATCGTCCTCAGGACATTTAAAGATGTTCTATTAACTCTTTTGTTTTTTTAACTGCCAAATTGACAGCGAAAAGAATGTCATCTTTGGTCAATGGCTCTTTTCCACCTTTTTGCATGGAACAGATGTGGCCATCTTTTGTAACACCAACATTTAAACGAGCGGAAGCTACGCTTTCTTCGGATAATGTTGGGTCGATTACAATCTTATCACCAATTTTAACGAAGGTACATAAAGCCAATTCGTTGTTGATTGGTAAATCAAAGGTTTCATCTTCACTGAGTACAACTTCTTCATCAACGATAGTTGCAACAGGCAATTTAGTGGTTTTTAAAGCAGCCATGACTGCTAATTCACATGCATCGAAAAGGTTTCCACAGTTATCGATAATATGCAAGTCAATGAATAGCATCCAAACGTGTTTTCCTTCTTCAACACATAACTTATCTAATTCCACCAATTCACTTTCACGAATACCTCTGTCAACCACACGTGCAAGTTCGATTGAATCTTCACTAGGTGGTCCCGGTTCAAAAGTAGGATCAGCCATCGGCAACATTTCACAGTTGGTCATTAAAACTCCTAAATCTGGAGTGTCCGGGAATGGGCTTCCAAGCTGTGGTTTAATACCTACAATAACTTGAGTTCCACCGATTTTAACACGAGCGGAACCTTCAGCCTTAGAAATAACATTAGTTTCAATAGAAATGTCCCTATATTCATCAAGTGCCCTGCCATCTTCTCTTTTATCATTTCCGACAAGGTTTTCAATACTTCTTCTTGTAATTTCTGGTACTATCTGCATATTTCCACCCCCTTATTCTATAGAATATTTTTTCATTAAAGCTTCTTTTTGGATTTCATTTACTTTACGACATCCTTCCATAGCTAAATCGATTGCTTTTGCAAATTCTTCTTCAGTTAAGTCACCGTCACTTTGCAATAAGGTGATTTCGCCGGTTCTTGGCATCATAGCTATTGGAACATCAGCTTGACCTTCCTTATCCTCTTTTTCAGATAAGTCAAGGACTATTTCATCATAAACTTTACCTGCAGCGCAACCTACAACAATGTCTTTCATAGGTATTCCTGCATCGACAAGAGCAACGGAAGCTGCTGTAATTCCAGCACAACGGGTTCCACCTTCAGCTTCGATTACTTCTATATAAATATCAATCATTGATCTAGGATAATTTTCCAACATTAATGCTGGTCTTAAAGCATCAGCAGTGATTTTGGAAATTTCAGAGGATCTCCTGTCAGGTCCTGGTCTTTTTCTGTCATCTACAGAAAACGGTGCCATGTTATATCTGCATCTGATTACACCGGTGTTAGGTTCGAGTAATCTTCTGATGTATGATTCCCTAGGACCATAAACAGCTACCAGTATTTTATTTCCTCCAACTTCCAAGTAAGCTGAACCGTCTGCACGTTCAAGAACTCCAGCTTCAATCTTAATAGGACGTAATTCATCAAATTTCCTACCATCATCTCTTATAATATCTGACATCATATCAACCTCATAAACGTGAAGAATTATTTATTATTCAATATGAAAGAATTGTTTGAGTTATCACCGTATGATAGTGAACCATCTTTGCTTTTATTTTTTCTTTTAAATTCTTCTATAACTTCACCAATGTCTGGTTTTTCTTTTTTCTCTTTCTCTTCTTCTGCTTCTTCAGCCTCTTCTGATTCCTCAGCTTCTTCAGCTTCTTCTGCTGCTGCCTTTTCTTCAGCTTCCTTTTCTTCTTGTTCTAATTCTTCTTTAAAATTTTGAAGTTTAGGTTTTTCTAAAACAAATTCCTCTTCGGTTTCCTCAACTTCTTCAGGAGGCAATTCTCCATCGATAGCCAGGTACAATTTGTTTTTAATTTTATTTGTTAAACCAGAAGTATGAGCTTCAGCTTCAATCAAATGAATTATTTCACGGGTAAGCTGTTCCATGTCTTCGTTTCCTTTAACCCATACAAGACCGTTTTGACCAACAACGATTTTACATTTTGTTTTGTCTTTAATCATGTTAATCATTGAGCCTTTTTTACCGATTAATCTAGGAACCTTGGTTGGAGCAATATCTACAATAATTCCTCCTTTGAATTTACCCATTCCTCTACCTTTTAAACCGAGTTTTGCCTTTTTGATTTCATCAACATCGACAACTCTTAAAAATAGCACATCCCCAACATCATATACCTTGTTGAGTTCTTTTTTCTCACGACCAAACACTTCAAAGGCAGGTAAAATTCCTGAATATGGTGAATTGATGTCTACATCCCACATTGAGAATCTGACATCCTTAATCTTACCGATTACGACATCTCCTTTTTTAGGAACATATTTGCTCTTTAAAGGAATGACTCTAATTTTTTTATTCCTTAAAGAAACACGTCCCAACAAAGAAGAGCAAACTTTACCGTTTTCTTTAAAGGTACCTCTTCCTGAATAGTATTCATCATCAGCCAATATCTGGCCTGGAATAACTAAATCTTTATTTTCCACGTGTATCATAGTAATCCCTATAAATATGAATTTACTTTATAGTTCTGGTTTCCGCCTCTCCACCTGAAATTTCAGCCATTTTTGAAGCGAAAGAATTCTGAAGACCACCCGGCATTTCCACAATGCCTATCCAAGAACCGTCCTGCTGCCATTCTTCATTGACGATTTCTCCAAATCCATGGATTACATTATAGGCTCCGCCTGCTACTGAACCCGGAAGTCTGACAGCGACTTTAACTTTTTCAAATCTGATTGGAATAAGTGGCTTGATAGCTTTAAGGGCTGATTGAACCTGTTGGTCAACTGATGTGAACGGATCAAATTTGACCTTGGCCTCGTCACATGCATTTTCAATCCTTTGGACCGGATGAGGCAAGCCATTTTGAGGATTGATTGCTTCTCTTGCAATCTTATTTATTACAAGTTTTCTTTTATCCTCCTGCATCTTTCTTTTTTGATCGGCAGTTAACTGTACAGTTCCCTTTTCAAGTATAATCCTTGAAACTTCAATAGGATCGGTAGTTTCAAAGATTTTATTCATGGCTTCATCAGAAGCCTTATCTCCTTTTTTGGAGTCTTTAAAAATTTCTTCAACAGCTAAAAGATCTTCGATGGCAACATCTGGGCCGTCAGGATTTCGAAAATCTGCCGCTAAATCAGGGTCAACCAATATTTCAAAATGTTCACCTGAGTACTCGTATTTAGCAATTATAGCTTCATCAACATTTACCATCAAAGCATCCCCTAACTAATTTATCAGAAAATAATTATTCTTCTTTGGAATCCTCTTCGGATTCTTCGTTTTCGTCTTCTTCCTCTTCTTTAGGAAGTACTTCATCAATGTATTTTTGTACTTCATCCTGAGAGAGTTTCACATACTTTTCGTCATCGATTTTAATTACTGCGATTTCAACATTGTTTGAAGTGGTTTCATGATCGGTGGCTTCATTGATAGCGGTCAATGCCAATTCGATAGCTCCCTCCAATGTTAAAGAATCTTCGTATTTTTCTTCAAAAATGTCCATTGCAGCATTTCTTCCAGAACCAATAGCGGTTGCCTTGTATTCAATTAAAGCTCCACTTGGGTCAGTTTCGAATAATTTGCATTTGCCGTTATATATTCCACCAATGATTAAAGCTGAACCGAATGGCCTTACTCCACCATTTTGAGTATATAACTGTAGCATGTCACATAATTTCTTAGATAAGCTAGTTACACGAATAGGTTCACTATATGTGATTTTATTGATTTGAGCTTCAACTCTTGCTCTTTCAACCAATGCCCTTGCATCAGCGACAAGACCTGAAGTAGCTGCTCCAATATGCTCATCTATTTTGAAAATCTTTTCGATAGATGAAGCTTCAACCAATTTTGAAGTTGTTCTTTTGTCAACAGCTAAAACAATACCTTCTGAACTTTTTACACCTATTGATGTAGTTCCTCTTTTAACAGCTTCTCTTGCATATTCTACTTGGAAAAGTCTTCCATCTGGGCTAAATACAGTAATAGCCCTGTCATATCCAGCATTTTGTAAAGGTTGCATATTAATACCTCATATTTTTATAAATATTATATTTCATATTCGACAACTTAAAAAAAATAAAACCAAATCTTCCATGAAAAGGCAAATTTTTATTTTAATCACAAATCAGTGCGAATTAAAATATTTTTTATTCTTTTTTTCCATAAATCCAATTGATATTTATAATTATATTTATTTATAAAGTTTTCTATTTTAAAATAACAAAAAGTAATTAAATGTATTTTTGAGAAGCCTTTATAGTTCCGGACATGCCGATGGTAGTCAGCGAAACAACATTGCCGTTGTACTTGTAGGTCAGGGCAAGGGAAGATCGTACATTTTCTGCAAAATCCCTTTGGCATCTCACAATGGATTTGTAATTAATGTAATCCTCTGTTTTTTCGATTTCATAAAATTTCATGACCCATAAATTAAAATTGGAAGACATAGCTTCACCCTGAAAACGAATACATGTGTCCCATATCATACTTACCAATTCGTCTTTGGTGATTGGAGAAGTGGTTTTGATATCCAATGTAAGATATCTGTTATTTTTTCTAAGAGTGGGCGGCAAAACCTTAAGCCTCATCGTTTACCCTCCTAACGCCCTTAAAAATCAAGTCCTTCCTATTCTTGTTGAATTCAAGTATGTCCTTGGATGTTTTGAACGCAGTGATTATTTCATCTTCACTCAAACCGGTTTGCTTGAAAACAGAAACAAAATCCTGGGTGGTCTTTACATCAAATATGGACTCTGCTCTTGAAGATAGAATCAAAGGAAAATCGAATTTCCTGTATAATGTGTAAATGTCTCTGAAATTTGAAATTATTTTTGCCCTAGGCGCCAAATAGCTTTTTAAAATATCCTCAAAACATAATTCAATGGCAACATTATTTTTTAGAGCTTCTTTTGCAAGAATATGATTTAATCCGGAATCATACCTTTTCAGGTAAGGTCTTGACAATACATCAATTTTAACATTTTCCAGAACGGCCCGGTTAACCTTCAAATCTCCACCAATAACAGAAATGCATAATGAGTCATTCCGGAATTTATTGACTGCCTTTCTGATTTCATTAATGTTTGTTGATTTAATCTCCAAAGTATAATTAAAAGTAATAATGTCTTTTAAACTATCTTTTAACTCATCACTTAAATTCAGGGCATTTTTAAAGTCATTTTGATTGTATGAAAAATTAATATGCTCCCATCCATACTCAGAAGCCTGCCTAGCCAATTTGACATTATTTTCCAAGCTACTGCCCTTAACATTTAAATCAAAAAACATAGTAATTATTTTATTATTCTATATATTTAAAAATTTGTCAAAAAAAAATAGAATAAGTGATTATTTAATCACTTATTGATACCTAAAGAATTCAACTTCCCAACTTACAGTCTCATAATAATCTATCGTAAATTCTTCCTCTGATTTAGAGGTAAACTTGAATGAATCTGATCTTGTCTCAACATCACTTGTTGGACCCCAATCCACTCCACCGGACTCACCATTTGTACCAGATACATACAAATGGTTTGTAGCGTAATTCAAAATTGGATATGCAGAAAGTTCCACTTTAATTTTACCATCAGGAACCTTGATAGTTTTAGAACCTGAACCGGAACCGGAATATCTTCCTATAGAAACCCATTTTTTCGATTTAGATGAACTGGATGTTTTTGAAGAAGATTCATGTGTTTTCTTTGAAGAATCTGAATTATCGTTAGAACTATCATTAGCCTTATCATTAGAATTATCATTAGACTGAACTTTGTCGGAATCTGCACTAGTTTTTGGACTGGCATCACCAACACCTGAACCGTTATTCAGTGCAAAATAACCAATAACTCCAACCAGTACTATAATAACAACAATCAAAGCGATTATCAGATATTTAGTATTAAAATTGGAATTGCTAGGCGTAACACTTTCAGCGGGTGCTGACAATGGGTTGCCGCACTTAGTGCAAAATTTCGCTTCACGCTTATTTTCTTGACCACATTTACTACATTTCATTTTAATCAGTGTACAAATAATTTTAATATGTTAATATTTTTAACAAGCCTTATATATGAAGTTATTTATCCATGAATATCATAACCTAAGAAGTGTTTAAATTAAACATACAATGTTATAAAATATTTTATATCATAAAGACTATATATTTTATTATGGTAAAAGACAATGATGAACTTTTGAAATTAACTTCATATGTTCAAATTTCAAAATACCGAGAAAAAACATTAAAATCAATTGGTGATGATGTTAAAATACCAACAAACATTGCTAAAGATAGTGGGATTAGAACTAATCATATTTCAAAAGTTCTAAGCGAATTAAAAAGCAAAGAAATTGTTGAATGTATAAACGAAGAAGCCCGTAAAGGAAGATTATACAGATTGACCGATACCGGCAAAGACGTTTTAGAAACTATTAAAGAGAAAGAAGAAAAAGAAGAGTAATTAATCTAATTCTATACCTTCTTTTATACTTTCTAATTCAATTATATCTCCATTGTTTGAAACTTCTTTTAAGACATCATATAACATTTTTAACAAAAGAGTATTTTTTATATCTAATGGATAACTATCTGTTGTTTCTTTAAAAATTGACTCATATGTTGGTTGAACCAAATCTTTTCTGTACTGTAGCTTTATTTCATTTCTAAGCTCTTCATCAATATATTTTTCCAAATAGATTATTATCTCATTAGCAAATGAATTGCCTAATTTTATCATAACATCAAGCGATTCCTCATCAAATCCATAATTTTCAACCAAAGCATTGAAAGATCCGTAATTTTGATACCCGTATGGAATGAACCTTCCCTCAACAGTGTGTGCACAGTACTCATTCATGATTTTGAATTCCGGAAGGGTTAAAAAATGCCAAACAAAACTTTGAAGAGTGGAAGAAGATTTGACCTTAAAAATATAACATAATAAGATTTCAACAATTTCAAATAAGAAAAAATGACCTAATTCATGAATTAATGTGGCAATCTGAACTGAATCCTCCAACCTATCATCATAATAAATTCCATTGCCTACAAATATAAAACCCCTCTCATATCCCCGTGATTTAGGCTTGCACTCAGTGAAAATGCCTGCCAGATTTAATATCTTATTTTTTATAGTATCCCCCCAAACGTCAAAGTAATCAGCCCTGACAAATATATTGGATAAAATCTGATTATACTGTTCACCGGAAATATTGGCATTCAATAACATGTTCTGGTTGAATTCGGAAAACAGAGTATCAAAATCCTCAATACTGATGGGATTGATTTGGCTTTTGCATCCAACACAATATGTAGCTGAATCAGGATTGTTTTTGCCGCAGAATGGACAAATATGCTCCAATATTAATTTATTGCCGCAATGGGTGCAATAATTATTTTCCTTAAGATTCAAAGTTCCGCAAATATCACAGGTTCTCATGGCCATACCTACCTAAACATGTCCTTAAGACTTCTAACCGTTGAATTGATTGAAATTTTTTGATTAATTCTTCTTCGAATATTTTTACCGCAATTTGAACAAAATTCCGCATCCCATGTCAAGATTTCTCCGCATGAGCAAACCAATCTTGTTTTTACATTTCTCTGAGGATTTAATGGCCTTTCACAGTTTTCACAGAATTTCAGATGTTTAGGATTTCTATGTCCGCATATGCAGACTATTTTTGTATCCAGTTTTTTTAGATTATTGCCGCATTCAATGCAGAAATCGGACGTGATTTCATTTAGGGTGGAACAAGTGCATAAAATTGCAATTTCTCCTAAATTGCCGTAATTGACCAAAGGACGTCCACAGTTGCGGCAAAACTGTGAGAATTTTTCATTTTCCTCACCGCAAAAGCAGAATATTGAATCATTGAATTCGAGATTGAAATTGCTGTAGTTATCATCAGGCCTGATTTCATCGGCTTTCAATTGTTTGCCGCACATTTCACAGAAAATGTTTTCATTTGAGTTGACTGCCCCGCATTCACACAAAACATTACCCACAGAAAACTTTGGCTTGGCATTCCTTTTGAAAATTTTTGAAAACCTGCTCTGTGATCGTTTGGCTCCACACATATAGCAATATTCGTTATTTATATCGTTTAAGTAACCGCAGGAGCATATCTCATATTTGAAATCATTTTTAGTGATGATATATGGTGAAAAGTCTATTTGAAAATTAAAAAATCCTATATTGTGTATTGGAGGGGTTAAAACAGGAACTGCATTACTCGCATCAAAACCTGTTTTATGTCCGCAACCTATACAGTAAGGTTCATTTGGCAGTATTCTATGACCGCATATTTTACAATAGTTCATTGATGCCATTTCTATCCTTTTCTAGATAATGATTGTATTTCCTCTACAACTTTATATAATACCTCTTGACCAAGGCCCTCAATGTATTTGATGGATCCTGCACATTCGTGACCTCCACCATCCACACCGGCTTGAGGTACATTTTCTATCATTTTTGCAACAATTTCATTTACGTTAAATCCATATAATTCATTTACTGCATCAGTTGCTCTAAATACGCCAAAATCAGGACCATGGCCCAATGTCACTATCGGCTTGTCTTCACCGATTTCCTTTATGACATGGTCATGTACAAATCCGCAGGTTTTGCCCGGTGCAGGGAACGTGAATTTGTGTGCGAACTTTTCAACATCGAGCAGATTAAAGTAAATTCCATTTTCAAGCTGAGTCCTTTTAATGTTTGGAAGGGCAGCCCTAAGCTGGGTGTCGATTCTTTTTTGATATTCCTTATAGAGAGCATCTATCATTTTTCTGTGCTTGTCCAGATTGTCAACCGCAAGAATGGTATCCATTATTCCCCTTCCATTCATGAATCTTAAAAAGTATGCCTCAAAATCAACACATTCGGCAACCTTTGAAAGATGTTCCTGGCTGAATCCCTTCTGGGCGGCAAGCTTAAGGTATTGATAAGTCTCACCGCATTCAGCACGGTCTCCCAATGATGCAATTGCAGGCAGATGCTTGATTAAATCTTCAACATCAGGATTTATTATATGTGCCACCTCTGTTGCAAGACATCCTGCAGTCAGCTGTGAATCTCCGCCGACAAGGTATGGATTTACATGTGTGTCAACATATTCGTCCACCGCAACTGTTGCACCGAAGATTTCGCCATCCCTTTCATCTTTTGTGAGCAATTCTCCCGGAGAATGGTGGTCTATTACAACGACTTCAATGTCATATATTTTCGCCTGCATCAGTGCCACGATGTCCTCTTCTGTTGAACCGTTGTCCAGCAAAACGATTAAAGGCAATTTTTGGCCATGCCTTTCCTGGTCTTCAAGGGCAAATGACAGATCCTTTACAACATCTTCAAGCTCATAAAACGGCGCTTTGCTCGGTGACCTTTTAAAGTAATAGTATTCCGCATCATTGCTTGGATTTGATTCCTGTATCAATGGCACAATGGCCTTTTCCATAGCAACACCTGAAACGATACCGTCTGCATCATTGTGGTGTCTGAGAAGTATTGTCCTTCCGTCAAGTATTGCCCTTCTGATTCTTTGAGCTGCCTCATACATCTTAGGTCTGAGCCTGTTTAAAACATCACTTTTGACAAAGAAATCAACCTCTTGTGGCTGAGCTTTGCGATTTAATGCATCGTCAATTAATTTATGTAGCTGGCGTGTGCTTTCTTCATCAAGTTTTATCATTGAAGATGACTCGATTTGTGTCTTTCCACCATGTTCGTTAACTTCACCGATTACCTGAACAGCATCATTCAGCTCAATTTCCGGATATGACCTTTCGCCTGCCTTATCAAAGGCGGCAATTTCAGTGGTTCCAGTTTCATCGCTGATGATGAATATTGTTGGGCCGGAAGTCTGCTGAATCTGCTGGACTTGACCGTCAATCCTGACAATCTTGCCTTTACTTTCATCCAATTCTGAAATAAGAGTTCTTGGAATTGACTTTGTGAGTCTTTTAAGATTATATGACTCAACATAAGCCGGTGCAAAATCGATCTTGCCTTCCCTTGATTTGATTGAAGTTACAAATACGATTATCTCTTCACCAACATTATATTCAGATACATCTCCCCTCATGAGTCCCCAGACATTATTGTTTAGGGATATGAAAGCACCATACCTTTCTATCCTTGTGATTTTTCCTTTGTATAGCTTATCCCTGTCAATATCCTTCATATTACATATTGAATCCAGGACATATACGTCACGGACCTCTTTTCTTTTAGCTTCAAATTCATCGTGCTTCATTTTCTCAGCCTTTCTTTTTTCACCACATTCGTGGCATAAATCATATTTTTCATCAAGTATCTTTCCACAGTCACGACATACATTTATTTGACCGGTTCCATGACAATGAGGGCATTCCTCGTAAACTTCAACTTGCCCTTTTCCATTGCATGCTTCACATGGAATATCCTCTTCTCCTCCGAGGTCAAATTTATCACGTGCTTTGCTGTTTACTCCTTTAAAATGACTTCCTATATCAAAAACATCATCTTCATAACCTGTTCCACCACAGGCATCGCATTCCTTATAGTCCACTACAACTGAACCTATTCCCTTACATTTCGGACATTTTGTTTTCATTTAAACACCTGCCTAACTAAATAAATTTGAATTATTCTGGAGGATTTCATTTCTTTCATTCTGATACTTCAATGCATCATACATTATCTCGTTTGCATCTGTTCCATAAGATGATCCGGTATAATTTTCATACATCTCCAGATAGTATATTGAATCCTTCAAATTATCAACAGCTTTCAACTTGAGTTCCAATTCTTTGATGGTTGTGTCAATGTAGTCTTTGTGAACTTCCTTCAAGTCCTTTTTGTATTTATCTTTGATATTTTGCAGACCATGCAAACTATTATTATAATTGTCTCCTGCGGATATCGCTTTTTGCCTTGATTGGTCATAATTTTGATTATTCAATAATTCAACGGACTCATTGTAATCCCTGTCGCCATGAACAATGCTGTCACTAATCTTAGGCATTGATTCGTTAATGGTATCCATTGAGCTATCGATATAAACAACAGCCACAGATATTAAAAGTAAAACTACAATAAAAATTATTAATTTGATATAACTAGACACATTATAAGGTATATAAAAAGAAGTAATTAAAATTTTTCATGAAAAAAAATAAGGAAAGTTTAAAAAATATATTTTTAAACTTATTCGCTGGACCAAAGTCCGTGCAAGTTACAGAATGCTAAGGCTTTAACATCATCTGTTGAGTTTACAGTGAATGTTGCTTCTGCAACATCACCAGGTTTGAAGCATTTTCCGTATTGTTCTGCACCAGCTTCAACAACTAAAAATTGGATGTAGTGATCATCATCCATTGGGTGAGCGGCTTCGCCGACTTTTACGGTCACTTTGTCACCATCGATTTCAACTACAGGTTTGTGTTTAGGAGCTTTTTCCCCTTCGGTTTGTACAGGGATTGCGAGCATGTGAGTGTCACATGTGTCTCCGTCATCTTCAACTAAAACTTGGATAATACTTCCACAGTCGTCACATTTTAATATTTTTGCCATAATAAAACATCTCCTTATTTGAGTTAAAGATAATTTATTTATCAAAGTATATATTATTATTGATTGTTTTCTTTATAGTTTTCAATTGCTGCCTGAAGACCGTCTGCAGCAAGGTTTGAACAGTGCATCTTAATAGGTGGAAGACCGTCCAACTCATCGGCAACATCATTTCTTGATATCTTTAAAGCTTCATCAACGGTTTTGCCAACGGCAATCTCGGTTATCATACTGCTGGTTGCAATTGCAGCCCCACAGCCGAAGGTCTGGAAGGAAATGTCTTCGATGACTTCATCATCATTGACCTTAATGTATATTGTCATCAAATCTCCACAGGTCGGGTTTCCTACAGTTCCAACACCATTTGCATCTTCCATTTTTCTGCAGTTTCTAGGGTTTGCAAAGTGATCCATTACCTTTTCTGAATAATCCATTATTAACACCTCTTACAAGTATCGCTATGCTTTTTACACATTATATCATCATAATCAAGTTCCTGATTCCATAACGGTGACATTTGTCTTAATCTTTTGACGGCTTCCGCAACAGTATCCACGAATTCATCCACATCGAAAGTGTCGCTTTCAGGCGCCAGTGAAATTCTCAGTGACCCATGAACATCAACAGGATCCAATCCCAATGCGGTTAGCACCGGTGATGCCTCAAGGGTATTTGATGAACATGCTGAACCGGTTGAAGCCTGATATCCTTTAGCATCCAATAGAAGAATCAATGATTCACCTTCAATGGCTTTAAATCTGAAACTTACAAGGTTTGGCAACCTGGTATCCCTGTCACCGTTCAGGTATGCTTCCGGAATGGTGGTTAAAACCTTTTCAATGAGCTCATCACGAATTGAAGACAATTTTTTATAATGTTCATCCAATTTGTTTGCGGCTATTTCGCAGGCCTTTCCGAATCCGACAATTCCAGGCACGTTTTCTGTACCTGACCTGATGCCTTTCTCCTGGCCTCCACCATGTATGAGCGGGACAACACGAGTTCCTTTCTTGATGTATATTGCTCCAACACCTTTCGGACCGTTGATTTTGTGAGAAGATAATGAAAGCAAATCAACATTCAATTTCTCAACATCCACCTCAATTTTTCCGAAGCTTTGAACAGCATCAGTGTGGAATTTGATTCCCTTTTCACGAGCAATCTTACCTATTTCCTCAATAGGCTGAATTGTACCTAGCTCGTTGTTGGCATGCATTACGGTTATCAAAATGGTTTCATCAGTGATTGCCTCTTTCAAATCATCTATTTCTATGATACCGTTTTCATTGACTGGAAGGTAAGTTACCTTAAAGTCAAGGGATTCCAAAAATCCTAAGGTATTTTTTACAGCCGGATGCTCAATATTGGTGGTAATTATATGTTTACCTTTTTTTGCCAATTTAAAAGCGATTCCCTTGATTGCAAGGTTATCGGATTCAGATCCTCCACTTGTAAAAATTATTTCTTCAGGTTTTGCATTGATTGCATCAGCCACTCTTTGACGGGCCAAATCCAATGCCTTTTTTGATTCACGACCGATTTTATAAAGAGTTGAAGGGTTTCCGAACTCTTCAATAAAATACGGTTTCATTTCTTCAAAAACTTCCTCACTAACTTGTGTGGTTGCTGAGTTATCCAAATACATTTCATTATCCCCCAATTGTCTTTTTTAATAAGTAAAATTTTATAATATAAATAGTTTAAGTGAGTAAAGGGTTACTTTACTCAGATACTGTCAAGTGCTTGACTTAAATCAGCTATCAAATCATCAACATCCTCAAGACCGATGGAAAGTCTGATGAAGTCAGGTGTTACGCCTGTTGCTTCCTGCTCTTCTGGTGTCAGCTGTTGATGTGTTGTACTTGCCGGGTGGATTGCAAGACTTTTTGCGTCTCCGATGTTTGCAAGTATTGAGAACAATTCAAGCTTTTCAATCACTTTTCTTCCGGCTTCCTCTCCACCTTCAACACCGAAACCTAAGATACCTGCAAAATTGTCCTTCAAGTATTTCTTGTTGATTTCATAGGTAGGATGTGATTCAAGTCCAGGATAGTTTACCCATTTGACTTTAGGGTGAGCTTCCAGGAATTTTGCCACTTTCAATGCATTTTCAGAGTGTCTTTTTACCCTTACATCCAGACTTTCCAATCCTTGAAGGAACAGGAAACTGTGAACAGGTGCCAAGGTTGCTCCAAGATCCCTTAAGAGTCTTGCCCTTATCCTTACGGTAAATGCCAGGTTTCCAAGTTCAGGAACATCGCCGAATGCATCCCAGAATACCAATCCGTGGTAACTTGGATCCGGTTTTGTGAAGTTTGCGAACTTGCCGTTTCCCCAGTTGAACTTACCGGAATCCACAATGTATCCTCCAACTGCAGTACCGTGTCCTCCCACATATTTGGTTGCAGATGCTGCAATGACATCAGCCCCATGTTCCAGAGGCCTTACAAGTCCTACACCAACAGTGTTGTCAACTATCAGTGGAATGTCATGTGAGTGTGCGATTTCAGCCAATGCTTCAAAGTCAGGCACATCCAATTTTGGGTTTCCGACTGATTCGACATAAATCGCTTTTGTCTTTTCATCGATTGCCGCTTCAAAAGCTTCGAGGTCCTGTGAGTCGACAAACTTGACATTTCTTGCGAGATCCTTGAAGGTGTAGTTGAACAGCTGGTAAGTTCCACCATAAAGGTTGTCTGCTGATACGATGTTGTCTCCAGGCTCGGTTACGTTTAGAATTGCATATGAAATTGCTGCAAGACCACTTGATGTTGAAATACCTGAGTTGCCGCCTTCGATAGCAGCAATTCTTGCTTCAAATACATCACTGGTAGGGTTAGTTAATCTGGAGTAAATCTGTCCAAATTCTTGAAGGGCGAATCTTCTTGCAGCCTCATCTGAGTCTTTAAATACATATGAAGTTGTCTGATAAATAGGAACCGCCTGTGCCCCTGTTGCGGGGTCTGGAGTTTGTCCTGCACGTACACCTAAAGTTGCTAATCCATAATTTTTATTTGTCATTTATTATCACCTTTATTTTTGAATTTCAGTAAAATATATCACGTGTTATATTCACTATATAACAATAGTTATTTTTTATATATAAATGTTTTGGTAAACCTAAAAAAAGTAGAATAGATAAGTATAACTTATGTTATACAAAAATAACATCTGTTATTTTTAGTATATAAATATTGTTATATTTTTGAAAAAGAGTCGGCAAATAATAATTGAAAATAATGAGTAAAAAATTAATTACATATTAACTTCAACATAATATTATTATGAATCATTTACACTTTTTTACATTAGGATTTTTCCAGGAATATCTATTTATAGGAATAATTTTAGGCATTTTAATTGGGTCATATTCCTTTTTTAGAGTAAAATATGCTTTCAATGAAGTTAGATTATCAAAAAATAAACAAATCATAATTAGCAGCATAATTGCAATTTTATCATTTCTATTTTGCCTAAACATATGGTCATTAGCAGCAATATTGACATTTTACTTGTTTATTTCATCTTTAATCGCTGATTCAATAAGACTTATTCAAAAATATCTACTTAAAGAAAAACACCTGAATTTCATCACAAAAATCCATAAAAACGGATTGCTGGCCGCAATCATCTTTGCAGTCATTATCATCGGTAGCGTTTATGGAATGAACCACATTGAACTAACTGAATATAATTTAACCACAGATAAAATTGACAATGAATCCTATTCCATTCTTTTCGTTAGTGATGTTCATTATGGAACCATACAGGACACTCAATTAGTGAAAGACAGCATTTTAAAAATGAATAAACTGAAACCAGATATTATTGTTTTAGGTGGAGACATTGTTGATGAGAGAACGACCGAAGAAGAGATGCAAGAGATATTTGAGGAATTCGGAAAACTTAACTCTACATATGGAACATATTACATCTTTGGAAATCATGACAGACAACCCTACTCAACAGATTATGAAAATGGAAACAGGACATTCACTAACAGTGACCTAAATCAATCTATTGAAGAAAACGGAATTAAAATATTGAATGATGATAAGATCACCATCAATAATGATATTGTTTTGGTTGGAAGAAGTGATGCTGCGTGGGAAGATTCAGTCAATAGAATTGATGTTGATGAAATTCTTAATGAAAGTGACTTGTCCAAATATCTCATTGTATTGGACCACCAAGCTGTTGAAGATGAAGAAAACGCCAAAGAAGATATTGATTTGCAGCTTTCCGGCCATACACATGGCGGACAGATGTTTCCTTATGGAATGATGTACGATTTAACCGGTCGTTTAAACTATGGGGAGTATGAATTTGGAGATATGAAACAAATCATATCATCAGGTTTAACAGGATGGGGATGGCCTATGAGAAATGAGGCAAAATGCGAATATGTGCTAATTAATATCAATTAGGCATTTCACATAAATGTTAAAAATAGTTTACATCATATTTTGAAAAAAAAGGAGAAAAATTCTCCTTAATCGTTAATTTCATAGCCTAAAGCCTGCAGGTTATCACGGATTTTATCAGACAAATCATATTGCTTGTTGGCTCTTAGCTCTGATCTCACTTCAGAAATCAGGTTAAGCAAGTCATCAGATCCTGCATTTACATCCTGAAGCTCAAAGCTGACTCCCAAAATGTGGGAAGCATCATCCAGGAACGCCTTAATGGCAATCTTATCAGATTCACTGAAGCCATCCAAATCGTTTTTGGTATCGTTGATTAAACCAAATATTGCAGCAATGGCCTTTGGAGTGTTGAAATCATCATCCATGCTGGCGAAGAACTCTTCCTTGTGAGGAGCTAATGCGTCACATTCAAAGTCTTCATCGCCCACTTCAACATCCAATTGTTCATAGTATTTTCTGATTCTATCCAGACTCCTTTCGGACTGGTGAAGTGAATCTTTTGAAAAGTCAATAGGACTTCTGTAATGGGTTGACAATACAAAGAACCTGAAGGTATCCGGTTCATAGCTTTCCAGCAATTCACGGATTGTAATGAAGTTGTGTAAAGACTTGGACATCTTTTCTCCATTAACATTTAAAAATCCTGTGTGCAACCAGTATCTTACCATTGGAGATTTTCCTGAAACCGCTTCCATTTGTGTGATTTCAGCTTCGTGGTGAGGGAATATTAAATCTAAACCTCCACCGTGGACATCATACTGTTCTCCAAAGTAGAATTCAGTGATTGCAGTATCTTCAATGTGCCATCCAGGCCTTCCGTCTCCCCATGGAGATGGCCAGGTAGGTTCATCGACGCCTTCACGTTTTTTCCATAAAGCGAAATCCTGATGATTTTTCTTGGTGGTTTCCGCTATTTCACGATGAGATTCCAGCTCTTCAACGTTCCTGTTGGAGAGTTTACCAAACTCATCAAATGTATCGATTTCAAAATAGACTCCATCTTCGGTTTCATATGCAAAGCCCTTGTCAATCAGCCTTTGAATCTGGTCAAGGATTTCAGGCATGTGATCGGTTGCCCTTGCAAAAAGGTTTACGCCATTGACGTTCAGTTTTGCCATGTCTTCACGGTATCTTTTCTCAAATTTACGTGCCAAAACATCTGATGGAATTCCGCTTTCCTTTGAGCGGTTGATAATCTTGTCATCAATATCAGTTACATTTTGAATATAAAATACTGCATATCCCTTGAACTCCAAGTATCTTTTGATTGTATCAAAGGAAATGTAGGTTCTTCCATGCCCGATATGAGCATCATCATAAACAGTAGGGCCACATACAAATAAGTTAACCCTATTATCATTAATTGTTTTAAAATCCTCTTTATTACGAGTTAAAGTTGAATAAATTTCCATAAGAATAAACCTCGAAAAAAAGTAATTAAAAAGGCAAGTGAGGGACTTGAACCCCCGTATTATGGTCTGCAGCCACACACCTAGCCACTCGGTAAACTTGCCACTAACTAAAAAAGTATAATAAAATATTGGTAACTAATAGTTTAAATACTTTACTATATTTTCCAATATTTCACTATTCCACTTCGGAACCAATACAAGATTGACAGTCTTCACCGAGTTCAGATTTATCAATATTGAGTTGGGCCAAAACGTCAACAGTCTTGACATTTTTGCAAATCTTACATGTTCTTGGTATCAAATCTGCTTTTGTGGCTTCACCTTCTGACAATTGGCGAGCAAATTCATGAATCATTGCTCTTACATCATCATCAAGCTTAATGCCGCTTCCACGTTTATCCGTGATGTACTGAGATACTGCAGGTTGGGTAATGTCCATAAGTTCTGAAACATCTTTCTGTTTCATTCCTAAGTTTAATAGCTCTTTTGCCAGTTCTGATCTGATTGCAGGAATTACATACCATACAACAATTTCACAGGGTGGTTTCATATTAATCGCCATCTTTTTTAAATAAATCTTCTAATTCTTCTTGTTCATCTCTAATGTCTTCAGTCAAACAAATCTCATGCTTTTCAAATAAAATTTCGAAACGCTTATCGTTTTCCTGAAGATGCTTTTCGATTACTCTAATTGCATCGGCAACAGGGTCCGGGAGCTTGCCATGGTCCAAGTCAACCTCTTCGTGACGCACACCTCTGCGTTTGACAATTCTTCCTGGAACACCAACACAGGTTGATTGGGAAGGAACATCCTTTAAAACTACTGCACCGGTACCTATTTTGGAATATTCCCCAATGGTAATGTTTCCCATTACCTTTGCACCAGCTCCAACAATCACTCCCCTTTCAACTGTTGGGTGCCTTTTGGTTTTTTCCGTACTTGTTCCACCAAGAATCACTCCCTGATATAACAGCACATCATCGCCAACAATAGCGGTTTCGCCGACTACAACACCCATACCATGATCAATAAATACTCGTTTACCAAATGTTGCGCCAGGGTGAATTTCAATGCCCGTAAGGAACCTTGCCAAGTTGGAGTTCATACGAGCCAAAAGCTTGAAAGAATGAATCCAAAGCCAATGACTAACCCTATGCATCAACAGGGCCCAAAATCCAGGATAACATAGAAAAATCTCTAATGTTGACCTGGCGGCAGGATCCTTATCCTTAATGGCTTTAATTTCAGCCCTCAAATTATCAAACATTGATAAACCTCATAATATGTTATACTTAAATTATATAACATATGGTATATATACTTATTCTTATTCAAATAACCAGTCAACAGAGAGATATCTCTCACCATTATCAGGTAAGATGGCTATTATTCTTTTACCTTTATTTTCTTCTTTTTTAGCTAAATCTAAAGCAGCCCAAGTTGCAGCTCCAGAAGATATACCGGAAAATATACCTTCCTTCTTAGCGAGTGCAAGCAAGGTGTTTCCAGCATCCTCATTTGCAACAGGAATTATTTCATCGATTACATCGGCATCATATATTGACGGAACAAATCCTGCACCGATACCTTGGATTTTATGAGGTCCTTTTTCACCTTTTCCCAAAGTCTGTGAGTCTTTTGGCTCGACTGCAACGATTTTGACACCTGGAACCTCCTCTTTCAATACCTTACCGATTCCGGTGATTGTTCCTCCGGTACCTACACCGCCAATAACGATGTCAACTTTGCCTTCTGTATCCCTTAGGATTTCCTGAGCGGTGGTTTCTGCATGGATTTTGACGTTTGCAGGATTGTCAAACTGACCTAAGATGATTGAATCAGGAGTTTCCTCATTGAGCTCATTTGCCTTTGCAATGGCTCCGCCCATTCCGTCAGCACCAGGAGTCAATACCAATTCTGCCCCTAAAACGCTTAGGAATTTTCTTCTTTCAATGGACATGGTTTCCGGCATGGTCAAAATCAATTTGTAGCCTTTGGCAGCTGCTGCAAAAGCAAGACCTATACCAGTGTTACCGCTGGTTGGCTCGATGATTGTTGATCCTTGCTTGAGAAGACCCTTTTCTTCCGCATCTTCAATCATTGCAACCGCTACCCTGTCCTTTACGCTTCCGGTTGGGTTGAATGATTCAATTTTTACGTCAACTTCTGCTTCTAATTCTTCAGTCAAATTGTTTAACTTTACGATTGGAGTGTTTCCAATAGCATCGGTTATGCTATCGAGCACTCCTCTTTTCAATTTTGGAATATTTGCCATAATTTTTTCTCCTATTTATTTATTTTATTTTAGGGCATATTAAAGGGGTTACATTAAAGTTATATAACATTCGTTATAATAACTATTGTTATATAACAATGTTTTACTTAATAAATGTTTTGGTATGACTAAAAATTAGTTAAATATTTTCCTTGAAATAATCACAGATATCAGTGCATGGACAAATCTCACACTGAGGACCTATAGGTTTGCAGATGTTCTGGCCAAACTGAACCATCAAATCATTCAATTTAATCCATAACTCCTCAGGAGCAATTTTGCACAATTCAGCTTCAGTTTCTTCCGGATCTTTAGTGTCAACAAGTCCCAGACGATTGGAAATTCTGTGAACATGAGTATCCACCGGAATTGCCGGAAGCTCAAAGGCAAATACCATTACGCAATTTGCGGTTTTTCGGCCAACTCCCGGAAGCTTGACCATTTCCTCGACTGTATCCGGAACCTCACCGCCATATTGGTCTATCAGAATCTGTGAAACTTCCTGAATTCTGCCTGCCTTGACATTATAAAAACCAGCAGGCCGGATTAGCTCCTTAACATCATCAAT
Source organism: Methanobrevibacter sp. UBA212 (assembly GCF_905233225.1). Classification (NCBI taxonomy): domain Archaea; kingdom Methanobacteriati; phylum Methanobacteriota; class Methanobacteria; order Methanobacteriales; family Methanobacteriaceae; genus Methanobrevibacter; species Methanobrevibacter sp. UBA212. Next base: position 21,110 of record NZ_CAJODJ010000010.1, on the reverse strand, counting down.
CGGAGCATCAACGACAGCATAAATGTCCGGATATTTGGCAAAGAGATTATTGGTGGCCTGGTCTGTATTTTCATCCCGTGTCCTTTGGGACAATATTGTTCTAATCAAAACCTTGTATGGGTCATGATCAAGGAAAGTCCTTATCTCAAAAACACCCTCCAACTCTTCAATCAACTTGATTACACGTTCTTCCTTATTCATTTTATTAACTCCAGTCCAAATCCGAGTTCCGCCATCGCTTCAATGAAATTAGGGAAAGACACATCAAATACCTCACCATTTGTAATTTCAATGTCATGCTTAAGGCCAATCAGTGAAAATGCCATCGCCAACCGGTGGTCTCCATGCGAATCGACAACACCTGAGGTTACACCACCTGTTATGCTCATTCCATCTTCCCTTTCAGTCAACTTGCAGTCCAATTTCTCCAATTCCCTGCAGGTCGTATCTATCCTGTCGGTTTCCTTAACCCTTGCATGGGCAACTCCTGTAATGTTGGTTGTGCCTTCAGCCATTGCAGCCAGCACTGCAACGGTAATGAGCAAATCAGGAGCATTTGACAAATCAACATCAATCGCCTTCAGATTTCCTTCCGAAGCGATTTCTACATAATCCTCACCACGGATGATTGTAACACCCATATCCTGCAGAATATCTAAAATGTACTTGTCACCCTGCTTGGAATCCCTGAACAGGTTTTTAATCTTGGCTTTTCCGCCGTTAATTGCAATCAATGCCAGCAGATAGGACGCTGAAGAATAGTCTCCCTCAACAGTATAATCGCAGGCAACATAATTCTGCTTCCTTACAAGAAACTCATCAATTCTGCAGCCCTGATGCTCCTTATCGCAGCCTTCATGCTTTAAATAATAACCTTTTAGAGTTTTGACACCAAATTTCCTCATGATATCCAATGTCATATTAACATAAGGTCTTGATTTGAATTCAGGGAGTACATACAATCTTACACCCTTTTTAGACAATGAAGACGAAATCAGTATTGATGAAATGAACTGTGAACTGACATTTCCCATGATATTGGTCTCACCACCAGCATATCCCGGCTTGATTAAAATCGGCGCCTTTCCATTATCTTTTAAAGAACAAGCTTCAACTCCCAACGGCACCAATGCATCCATAAGAAGACCCATGGGACGGGTTTGAAGGGAATCATCACCGGTTAAAATAACCTCATTATCGCTTAAGGCTGAAACAGAGGTCATCAGCCTTAATGTGGTTCCTGAATTTGCAAGATCAATTTCATCAGCAGAGGAATTATGGAGATTGCCTCCAGTACCAATCACCTCTAAATAATCTTCATTTTTAGTAATTTTTGCACCCAATGCCTTACATACTCGAATTGATGCTAAAGTATCCTCAGAGTACAACATATCATACAATTTTGATGTCCCTTTAGCCAAACTGGCTAGAATTACAGCCCTGTGAGAATAGCTTTTGGAAGGTGGCGCTTTGACAACTCCACCAATTTCTGAAATATTTTTAACCTTAAGAATCATTTTATCCTATCGAAAAGATATGAACTTATCGATTTCCCTCAACTTTTTCTTATATTAATTATATTTCAGATTATTAATTAAATTTTTGGAAATTCAATGAAAATCAGATAGGAAAAAAGCATACCACATTTTTGAAATTGTTAATTTCTATCTAAAAAATGATAGCAAATTTTTTGAAAAAAAGTCAAAAAAAAGAAAGGTATAGCTTAAAAAATTAAGCTATATCAGAATATAATAATCCAATAGCTCTTTGAGCAAAGATTGCTAAATATGGAGTTATTATAAATGAAAGAATTGCTAAAAACGGTATAATTGATAAAATCATATTAACAATAGCAACAACTATAATAATCAATAAGACAACAATTATTACTTTGCCTATTCCAATTCTTCTTAAGTCTTTGGCTGCTTCCATAACGTTTAAAGCTTCACCTAGACTACCGGTATTTGCCAATCTTGCTTGAGCCATAGTTTGGAAGAATGCAAAGATTACAAATACGATTACACCAATAGCAACAGTGGTAGCTAAAGAAATCGCCAAATTGATAAGTGCCTGAGAAATCGCACCAGACATAAAACTGGTAGAATATCCTAGATATGAACCTTCTGCCTGCAGCATTATTCCTTGTGCAACAATCATGAAATTACCGAAAACATTTGTAAGATATGCCACGACAAAAACAATGAAAGCAGGAATAATAAAGTAAACGATTGCGACAACGAAATTATTGAAACCATTGATGAAATTATCCCACCATACAAATCCAGGAACTTTATCATCCTGATCAATTCCAGATTTGATAATGGAGATTAAATAACCTGACATTATCCATCCAATTATCATTGCAACAATACAAGCCATTCCTCCCCACATAAAACATTCAGGGACAATGAATCCTCCAATATATAATACAAATCCTCCAAAAGCAAATGCACCTGCCACTAATGACAGTACAATAAAGATTAATAAGTTTTTTAGATCTTTTGATGGAAATACAAAAGCATCTTTAATTATTTCCATTACATTCATATTTTATCACCCGTTTAACATATTTATTGATACTCTTTAAAAGAGATATTAATAATTTATCGAAAAGGTAATATTTAATAATTTTGTTTAACTGAAAAAAATTTCATTTACATTATAAATATTATAAAACACAAACTTTAATTAACTAATGATTGTTTTATTCGTGTTTGATAGTTGCAATATCAAATCGATAAACATTGGTTCTAAAGAATTATTCTCAGAAAAATCATGAAGGTATGGCCAATGGACAATAAAAAACTAATTATAATCGGAATAATAATTTTAATAATCATTGCAGCAGGCGCCATTTTCATAATGCTTACCTCAGTAACTTATGAAAAAATTGACATAACTCCAAACGGAACAACCCTGGAGGTTCCCGCCAATCAAACCAAATATAGGGGAAATGTTGAGGGCGCCAAAGTATGGAATTGGAACAAGGGAATCCTGGTTACATACAACAGTCACGATGACAAAAATATTATCAAAGTAAGTGAATACGGTTTCAATAGCCTGAATGATTTGATAAAAAATGGAGAATATCAAAACATCGATGGTTATACATGTTATGTAATAAATGCTGATGAGATATTGCAAATTAGCATATTTAACATGATTAAATTAAATTATAATGGGAAATTCTATTGCATCCCATTGTCTAATGAAACTACTCACGACAATATCATAATATGTTGCAAGGACAGGGACGTGGCAGTTCACATGGCAAAATCAGTACAATACAAAAATGTATTTCCGAATGATACTGGTTTATCCAATACCATTTCCAACGTAAAAAACATGACTGGAGATTTGCAGTCAAAAGTAAATGATTTTACAAACAATACCAATTTGAGTGAAGTTAAATCCACAGTGGAGGAAAAAACAGGAATCAACTTGGATGACGCTAAAAACTCAATAGAACAATACACCGAAAAGTTACCCATATAAATGATTGAAGATTTTGAAAAGAGGAAATGATTACCATGGAAATAATTAAGGAAAAACAAAGCCCCAAAAGAAGTTTGAAAAGAAGTTTAATTGTATTTATCGGAAATATCCTGGGGATATATTTGATAAGTTTTTTAGGATTGGGAGTCGAAGTTAGCCAATTTGATGACATAATACTTTTAGTGCTCTTCATCAGTTTAATAAATTCACTGTTCTGGCCTCTTTTAACAAGAATAGCCATGCCGTTTTTAGTTTTAACCTTCGGTGTAGGAGCATTAATATTGAACGGACTCCTACTTCAGATTTTCGCACCAATGTTTGGAATAGAAATTAAGGGTGCAGCAATTATTCTTGCCCCTTTGGCCATGGCCGCCGTTACAACCATACTCTCCTCATTAATAACAATTAATGATGACAGTTCATATTACCGGTCTGTTTTAAGGGATGCTGAAAAGAAAAGAAAAACTGAAATTAAGGATTATCCTGGCGTAATAATTGTTGAAATCGATGGGCTTGCCTACGAGGTTTTACGTGAAGCGGTCGAAAGAGGAGACATGCCCACCATGAAAAA